>NZ_JAESLA010000043.1:0-84560 GCF_017892405.1 Staphylococcus sp. GDY8P85P
CAATTTATTATAGAGCCAAAAAAACAGATCCAAAAATTGGATCTGTTAAAAATTATTTCGCATACTCTACTGCTCTTGTCTCTCTTACAACTGTCACTTTGATGTGACCAGGATATTGTAGTTCATCTTCAATTTGTGATTTAATGTCTCTAGCCAACCTGTGTGACTTCAAGTCGTCTATTTCCTCAGGTGATACAATGACTCTTATTTCTCGACCTGCTTGGATTGCGAATGCTTTTTCAACACCATCATAACCTTCAGAAAGTGTTTCTAAACGTTCCAATCTACGTATATAATTCTCTAATGTCTCTTTACGAGCACCTGGTCTTGCTGCAGATAATGCATCAGCAGCTGCTACCAAAATAGATATGATTGACGTAGGTTCTACATCACCGTGATGTGAATGAATTGCATTAATGACAGTGTCATTTTCTGCATATTTCTTAGCTAGTTCAACACCAATTTCTACGTGACTTCCTTCAACTTCATGATCGATGGCTTTACCTACATCATGAAGCAATCCAGCACGTTTGGCTAAGCTGACATCTTCCCCTAGTTCAGCAGCTAACATTCCTGATAAATGCGCTACTTCAATTGAATGTTTTAAGACGTTTTGACCATAGCTTGTTCTATAATTAAGACGACCTAAAACTTTAACTAAGTCTGGGTGCATGTTATGAACATTAATTTCAAATGTGGCTTGTTCACCAGCATCTCTTATAATGTCATCTACTTCTTTTCTAGCTTTATCAACCATTTCTTCTATTCTGCCTGGATGGATACGTCCATCTGAGACTAAATTAACTAATGCAGTACGCGCGATTTCACGTCTAATTGGATCAAAACCAGATAAAATGACTGCTTCTGGTGTATCATCAATGATTAAATCAATACCTGTTAATGTTTCTAAAGTTCTAATATTTCTACCTTCTCTACCAATTATGCGACCTTTCATCTCATCATTTGGTAAATTAACTACTGAAACTGTTGATTCTGTCGTATGATCAGCAGCTAAACGTTGTACGGTAGTAGCCAATAATTCTTTTGCTTTTTTATCAACTTTCTCTTTAGCTTCTTTTTCTTTTTCTTTAACAAGTACAGCAATATCTTGTGACAGTTCTTGTTCAACCCTTTGAAGTTGTTCATTTACAGCTTCTTCTTGAGTGAGACCGGAGATGCGTTCTAATTCTTGTTCATGCTTCATTATTAATGTCTGAACACTACTCTCTTTTGCATCTACTTGTTGTTGTCTTTCTTCAAGTTTAGATTCTTTTTGCTCTAAAATCTCATCTTTTTTATCAAGAAGATCAGATTTTCGATCTAAATTTTCCTCTTTTTGAAGAAGTCGGGCTTCTTGTCTTTGAAGCTCACCACGTCTTTCACGTAGTTCTGATTCAGTTTGTTCTCTTATGATTTGGTTTTCTTCTTTTGCCTCTAATAATTTTTCTTTTTTGATATTATCAGCTTCTTTTTGACCTTGCTTAATAATATCATCAGCAGTTTGTCTAGCTTGTAATTGCTTTTGATGCAATAAATTTCGGGCTACAATATACCCCACAACAACCCCTAGAATAATCCCCAGCAAAATGAGTAGGAGGTTTAATAAATTCACATAAACACCTCCTTTTTCTAGGTATTTGCTTTGTATATCAAAATCTCTTCATGATTTTTATGAATGTATAATAATTATACATATCAATTGTACGTTTATTAACTTGTTAGTGTCAAGATATGAAATTGCACTGGTGTGGTGGTCATTCATTCCAAGCCCCGATCCCCACCTTGCTTTGCTTGTTGAATTTCTAATGGAAATTCTCTTTGCTGGGGCCCCGATCCCCACCTTGCTTTGCTTGTTGAATTTCTTGGTGTGATTTCTTGTGTTGGGTCATATACAACCGGGATATCTATTTAATTGAATTCATTTTATTTAAGTGTTTGCTAAATTCAATGCCATACAGCAAATTGCTATGACTATTTATAACGTTTTCTCAAACTATGTATTCATTGAAAGTTCTATTTTTATATAACAAAAAAGTCTACTACATTTTCACTGATACACTACTTCTGTTGACACTTTTTTCATTGTCCATAACGAAAGTAGCTTATCAAATGTAGAAGACTCTTTTCATGTTTCAAGCAACTATTTAAATGAATCGTTTTGTTTACTCATACGTTTCAAGTAAATTAATATACATGTGTTTAATTCAAAATTAAAGTTTTAAACGCTATTCTTCATCAAATAATGTTTGAGGCGCATCTTCTTCTTTATCCTCAACATCACCATCAAAAATACCAAGTTTTTCTCGTAATTTACGATCAATTTCTTCTTTAACTTGTGGATTTTCTTTAAGATACGTTTTTACATTTTCTTTACCTTGACCCATGCGATCACCGTTATAAGAATACCATGCACCTGATTTATCTACGATATCATTTTCAACACCAAGATCAATCAGTTCACCTTCTTTAGAGATACCTTGACCATACATGATGTCTACTTCAGCAACTCTAAATGGAGGTGCAACTTTATTTTTTACGACTTTAATCTTAGTTCTATTACCAACAATTTCTTGTCCTTGTTTTAACTGTTCAGCACGACGAACTTCTAAACGTACAGAGCTATAGAATTTTAACGCACGTCCACCTGGTGTAGTTTCAGGGTTACCAAACATAACCCCAACTTTTTCACGTATTTGGTTAATGAATATAGCCGTAGTATTCGATTTCGAAATGGCACCAGATAATTTACGTAGTGCTTGTGACATTAAACGGGCTTGAAGTCCCACATGTGTATCACCCATCTCACCTTCAATTTCTGCTTTAGGTGTTAATGCTGCAACAGAGTCAACTACTACTATATCTACTGCACCACTTCGAACAAAAGCTTCGGCAATTTCTAAACCTTGTTCACCATGGTCTGGTTGTGATAGATATAAATTATCAATATCTACACCTAGTGCTTCAGCATATACTGGATCCAATGCGTGTTCGGCATCGATGAATGCAGCAACGCCACCATTCTTCTGTACTTCAGCAATAGCATGTAAAGCTACTGTAGTTTTACCAGAACTTTCTGGACCATAAATCTCAATGATTCTACCTTTAGGATAACCTCCTACACCAAGTGCATTATCTAAAGTAACTGAGCCACTTGATACACTTGAAACACGACGTCCTTTGTTGTCGCCTAGTTTCATAACGGCACCTTTACCGAAAGATTTTTCCATATTTTTTATAACTGTATCTAAAGCTTTTTGACGATCATTATCCAAAGCGAAACCTCCTATTAATGAGTTAATCCTCGTATTAATATCTTAACTAATACTATACATTCATTTGAATCTAATTACAAGTTTTTCGCGAATATTTGTTCGCTTTTATTGAAGTGTCCTACCACAAAATCGAACAAACGTACTCAATAAGTGCTCATATTTTCAAAAAGAAACATTATTTAAACCAATTTAATAATTTTATCATGGCATAATTTTGACTTCTGTTTTGTAATATATTTCGTTTTAACGGCATTTTAAATGTTTCAAATTTAAATATACGTTCATCGCTATACCCAAGATAAACTTGCTCTTGATCATGTAATAACGCTATACCCAATTTAGTTTTATATAAATCTTTTACATATTGTGTTGCGTATTTAAGTTTATCTTCAATATTATCTATCTCAGAGATAAAGACACGTGAATCTGGTAATTGTCCCTCTAGAAGATGATTGGTATCATAATTTTTTAATCGTGTGTACAGTGCGCCATTAGTCACACCATCATATAGACTAAAGCGTGTATCCATAGCATTCATTAGTGCTTGTTCAATTACAATATCATCTGAACCATAATAATATTTACCAATTCTATCAAGAATTGCATTCTTAGTAGGTTCAATTAAGTTTTTACACTCGTTTTTCGTATCGGCATTGGCAGTCAATCTTATATATACTTCATGCGTACCAGCTAACGGTGCGATGGTTGGGTTATCTTGATGATCAATTAAATCCATTAATTCAGTTTCAACTTTAGATTCTCCAATTCCAGCAAATCTCAATTGTTCTGAAAAAATAACGCTATCATCATCCATTAAACAAGGTAATAATTCATTTTTGGCCATTGGTTTCATTTCACTTGGCGGACCAGGTAACAAAATAACTTTCTTATCTTCTATTTCCACTAACATACCTGGTGCCATTCCATAGTGATTTTGTAATACTTTAGCACCTTCAATAACTAACGCTTGTTGTTTATTATTCGGCGTCATTTCTTGACCTTGTTCTTTAAAATAATTTTCTATATATTCTAATGCTGTAGCATCAGTTACTAGATTTTTACCAAGCACTTTTGCAACAGTATGCTTTGTTAAATCGTCTTTCGTAGGTCCTAATCCTCCAGTGAACACAATTGTGTCATATCGTTTTAACCCGTCTTTAATCACACGTTCTAATCTTTGCGGATTGTCTCCAATAACCGTATGTTCAACGACACTTTTTCCAATACTGTTAAATAATCTTGATAAATATTGTCCATTTGTATTGGCAATTTGACCCAATAAAAGTTCTGAACCTACAGCAATAATTGAAATATTCATGTTCATTTCTCCCTATAGTGATAATTCTTACACGACATCTATTATTATAATGTATCGAATGACGCTTATTCTAAAATTTAAACTTAAAAAACCAAGAATAACTAGGAATAGCGTTGTCTTTCTATTCACTAGTATTCTTGGTTATATTTTCACTAATTTAATGTTTAAAAACATCTCTACCTTTATAAAAGTATTCAATACCAGATAAAATCGTAAATAAAACACCAATATAAAGTAATACTTGGCCTATTTGAATACCTATCCAAGTTGCTAATAAATCACCCAGTAAAATCCAGATAATTGCAACCATAGTCACAGCAGTTTTAATTTTGCCTAATTGTCCTGCCGCACTTACAAAACCTTGCTCAATTTGTAATAATCGTAATCCTGTAACTGCAAATTCACGTGCAATAATAATAATGGCTACGACAGAATTCGTAAGTCCTAATTGGACCATAACAATTAATGCACTTGAAACGAGTAATTTGTCAGCTAAAGGATCTAAAAATTTACCCATATTCGTTACAAGTTGCCATTTTCTAGCTAAGTATCCATCAAGAAAGTCACTTAAAGAGGCTACAATAAAAATAATTGCAGCAATAAGTTGCTCAATGCGAATGTCAAATCCACCTAAAATAGATACATTGCCAAATCCAAAGTTCACTAGAGCAAATAAAATGAAAACTGGAATTAATATTACCCTAAAAATCGTGATTTGATTTGGTATATTCATGTTAAAGCCTCATTTCTAATTTTATCTCTTACTTTATAATAGTAACACAGCTAAGACCCATAAGATAAACGTAATGACAATGATACCGCCAATTAATATC
Source organism: Staphylococcus sp. GDY8P85P (assembly GCF_017892405.1). Classification (NCBI taxonomy): domain Bacteria; kingdom Bacillati; phylum Bacillota; class Bacilli; order Caryophanales; family Staphylococcaceae; genus Staphylococcus; species Staphylococcus sp. GDY8P85P. The sequence continues at coordinate 5,424 of NZ_JAESLA010000043.1, forward strand.
ATTAATTGAAGAGGTTCTTTATCTTTAGTGCGATATGTAGGTGCTTCATCGTTATGGTATCTGTTCAGAAGTTCATTTAATTGATGTTGACTATCCGGTATTTCCTCACGATGCGCTTGTATCAATTGATATGAATCTATATTTACTACACTCGCATAACGGCGAATAAATCCCTCTGCATAGTCCACTTTCGCTAATTCATCAAAGCGGTTTTCTTCGATTAATTTAAGCGTATCACGTTTAATTTGAGTACGTTCTTCTAACTCTGCTAAAGTCATACCTAACCTTTCGCGTCTACCTTTCAATGTTTCACCAATTGTCTTCACTTTCAAAAGCCTCCACAACCACTATTCAAAAAATCCAAAACCTCCGCCAAACATGTCTTCTCCAAAGTCTAGCGAATTTTTACTTTTAACTGTTTGTTGCTTCATTTGATCATATTCAATTTCTTGATTTTCATTCTCTCTCAATTCAATAATATAATCAAAATCATCCATGCTATAGTTCCCTGATTCTACAAATAAATCAGGATGTTCAACCACCTTAATTGATGGTAATGTCATGACTTCACGAACTAATTCTTGATGCTTAGGATTTGATTCTCTAGCAGTGACAGCGCCATCAATAATATAGACATGATTTGAATCATATTCCCCTTTAATAAGTGAACTGCGAACAGTTTGCTTAATTAAAGTAGAGCTTATAAATAACCAACGTTTATGAGCACATACGCTTCCAGCTACTATAGATTCTGTTTTTCCTACACGTGGCATCCCTCTGATACCAATCAACTTATGACCTTCCTCTTTGAAAAGTTCAGCCAAAAAATCAACTAATAATCCTAAATCTTCACGTTCAAAACGAAATGTCTTTTTATCATCAGCATCTTGTTCAATATAACGTCCATGCCTTACAGCTAATCTATCACGCAATTCAGGTACTCTTAATTTGGTTATTTCTATTTCACTCAGTTCATTGATTATATGTTCAAAGCGATTAACTTTTTCGAGACTATCTGTTTTAATTAATAAACCTCGTCGGCCTTGATCTACCCCATTAATCGTAACAATACTTATGCCTAACATGCCAAGTAAACTTGAAATATCACCTAGTAACCCTGCTCGGTTAACCGTGATTTCATACTCAAGATACCATTCTTTTTTTTCGGCTACTGTCATCAATATCCGCCCCTTGTTTTAAATGGTAACCTACCATTGGAATATTAAAAATTAGTAATCATATTATAGCATTTAGAACTTAATACAAACACTAATTTTTTCATTCTGCGTTTTCAATCTGTCTCAAATTAGATATACCAAGCACCATTGACTTTTTGAATTGTTCCAGTAACACTTTTTGCAAGTGGACTCCACAAATAAGCACATGTATGAGCAATTTCATCAGGAGTTATCATTCGCTGTTGTGGTAACTCTGCTAAAATAGACGACATATCTTCTGAATTAAATGATTCTGCCATATTACCACTTACAAAACCAGGCGTAACTGCATTGACAGTGACATTCGTCATTGCTAATTCCTGGCTTAGCGCTTTAACAAAGCCAATTTGAGCACTCTTCATTGTAGAATAAATGGTCTCCATACTTGCACCTGTTTCCCCCCAAATGGACGAAATAACAATAATTCGACCAAATTCACTATGACGTATTGTATCTATAAAATAACGACAACATCGTATTAATTGCTTAACATGAATATTGTAGCTATGATCAATATCTTCATCAGACATATCTTGTAATAAGCCGTACAAAGCTGTACCACTACTATAAATCAAGCAATCAATATGTTTCACATGGCCAAAAGTTTCTTCCAAATCAATATCTTGTGATAAATCAGCTTGTATAAATTCAACAGCTTCTCCTTCATACTTAGCTTGTAACGTACTTATATCAGATTGAAAATATTGAACAATGACTTCGTTACCTTCCTCTAATAACCGTTCTACAATTGCTGTACCAATACTTCCTGAGCCACCAAGTACTAATGCTCTCATTAAGATTTAAGCTCCAAACGACTATCAACCATATTATCAATATTTAAAAACTTAGATGCTGTTTCATTAATACTATCTAATGTTATATTCTCAATAATATCTAACATATCGAACACACTGACACCCTCAAAATATAATTTAGCATATTGATTCGCTATATATTCAGGAGAATTTAAACTTGAAATATATTCACCAATAAATTGTTTTTTCAATAAATCAAATGCTTCTTGGTCTTTCAATTTACCGCGATGCATGTTGAGTTCATTTAATAACACTTCTTTTAACTTATTTGGATGTTGTGTCGCACTCGTAATGATTGAGAAACAATAGGTAGGTTCGAGCACAAATTGATAGCCAAATGATTCATCAATCAAATCTTCATTCAATAATGTTTGATAGAAATCCGTTTCTTCACCAAATACTAATTCGAAAAATAGTGTCATTTCTAAATCATGTTGTACATATTGTTGTGGCGATGCCTTAGTTGGTTCATTTTTAAATCCTAACATTAACCTAGGTGACTGTAGCTTCATTTCTTCAGTTACAAATGGTGTTATCACTTTAGTTGGCTCATCAATAGTTGCTCTTTCAATTTTAGGTTGATTCGTTTTATCTCTTTTATTTTCATGCGTTTCAACAATATCGCGTATATTTTCTGGATTCACATCGCCAACTACAAATAACACCATATTCGATGGATGATAAAATGTTTCATAACATAGATATAAGTCATCTTTTGTAATATTATAGATACTCTCTACGCTACCAGCTATATCCACTTTAATTGGATGATCTTGATACATTGCACGTAGCGTATTAAACATAATTTTATAGCCAGGTTGTTCTTGATACATTTTTATTTCTTCAGCGATAATCCCTTTTTCTTTATCAACCGTTTCCTTTGAAAAGAATGGTGTCTCTACCATTTCTAATAATCTTAGAATATTACTTTCAACATTATCTGTGGCACTGAATAAATAACTAGTACGATCAAAACTAGTAAATGCATTGACTTGCGCATTATCACTTGCAAATGCAGTAAATAAATCTTCAGTGTCATCCTTTTCAAATAATTTATGCTCTAAAAAGTGAGCGACGCCATCTGGTACAGTTACAAACGCATCTTGATTATGTGGTTTAAAAGTATTATCTAGAGAGCCAAATTGAGTCGTATACGTTACGAATGTTTTTTGAAACCCTTTTTTTGGAATAACGAATAAACGTAACCCATTAGCTAATTCATGTTCAAATACACGCTCATCAATGAGTTCATAATATGTTTCTTTCATTAAGAATGACCACCCTTCGTAAGTGCATAAATTGTATCAAGTTTAGCTTTATTGGCCATAGTTACCACATCTTCTTTAGTAACTTTTTGGATGTGATTAATATAGTTTTCATCTGTTTGCACACATTCTAAAAGTAACTGATTTTGCATAACTTCGATAATACTTTTAGGTCGATCGGCAATCTCATGTCTATGGGAGATGATAATTTTTTTGGCGAGTTCTAATTTATTTTCGTCAAATTCACCACGTTTAAATTTATCAAACTCTTCCAAAATTGTATCTTTAGCAAGTTCAAATTTATCTGCTGATACACCACTTAATACAAAGAGATAACCATTTTTACCATCTAATTGTGAATGGATTGAATAGGCTAGACTTTGTTTTTCACGTACTTCATTAAATAAAACGGATGATGGGTCCCCACCAAACATCGTATTTAATACTACTAATGCATAATAATCTTGTGCCCCAAAACGCGTTGGAAAGCGATAGCCCATATTTAATTTTGCTTGGTCCACTTCATCCTCTTCAACAATATATTGTGGTTCTGAGTTTGAATCCATTAAATACGGTTCATTAGATTGCGTCATTTCAAATGGTTTAATTATAAATTTCGACTTAATTAATTGCTTAACTTCTTGTTCATCTACATTGCCAACAACATAAACCGAACATTGATCATTGTTAATCATATTTTGATATGTATGATATAAGCTTTTAGGTGTAATTGTATTTATTTTCTCAATTTGCCCTGTCGCTAAATAGCGATACGGTTCATCTTTAAACATGTATTTTAATAAATTTAAAAATGAATATTGCGCCTTATTATCGATAATAGCTTCAATTTTTTTAGTTAGTAGAGATTTTTCTTGATTGACAAATGTTTCATTAAACGCACTATTTTCAATGAGTGGTTGATTGATTACTTCATATAAGACATTCAATCCTTTTTCAAAAAGTGGTGTTGAATCTTTGAGGTAACGTTCATTAACAATTTCTAATGAGATAGTGATCACATGTTTATCTTTAAATTTAGAAACAAAACTATGTATGTAAGCACCATATAATTCTGACAGTTGTTTACTAAACGCTTTATCAGTTGACCATTTTTGTGTAGCACGAACTAATAATTTACTAAGTAAAGATCGTGCTGTGATGGTTTCGTAATCTAAAGGTGCCATAAATTTGAAAGTAATCATAGTTGTCTTAAATTTATCTGTAGGTAACACATCGATATGTATGTGTTGATCTTGATTGATTTGTTGTTCTAACATTCATCCACACTCCTTAATATCAAATCTATATTTTTGTACGTGTCAGTTTAAATTTAACTAAACTGCTCTTCACATAATTTAAAGAATATAAAATAGGTTTACCCAATTCATCATAATGTACAACCTTTAATAACATTAAACCTTCATGTGGAGAAGCGTTCAGAATATCAGAAATATGTGGCTCATAACTAATTGCTTCAACTTCTGTTTCAGCAGAAGCAACTTTATGACCGGTATTCGTCTCAATTGCATTTAGCATGGAACCATCACTGATTTGATAATCAGTACAGGTAAGATAATCTTTTGAAATTTTATCCAAACAATAAATAACTGGCTGATGATTTGCAGTGCGTAGACGCTCAATAATTGTAATTGGTTGTTTATCTTCAATGCCTAACATTTGTGCATCTAATATGGAGGCAGGTTGTTCCTCTAAACTCAAATATTCAGTTCCTGAGTGGTAACCTGCTTCTTGAATCATATCGTTTATGCTGAATAATTTATTTAATGGATAGAAGAAGGGGTGTAATGACTTTACACTTGGTCCTTCTTCAAAGTTATCAGTCAAAACTTGTTCAGTAATAAGTTCACCAATTGCATCATAGACATCGTCTGTTTTCACATTCAATTCTCTGGCAATAGATAAATTGCTAGGTAGTTTATCACCAGGTTTTAAAGATTTTTCTTTAATTTGCTTTAGAATATACTCCTTAACTTTAAAAGCTGCATTTATCTCTGTCATCATTTACACCTCTTCATCATCTAAATTTACTAATACTTGTCTTGGTTTACTACCTTTTTGCGGTCCGATAACTTGGTTTCGTTCTAAATCATCCATTAATCTAGAAGCACGATTATAGCCAATTCTAAATTGTCGTTGTAATAGCGACGTACTTGCTTTTTGTTGCTCAATAACAAATATATAGGCATCATCATACAGAGTATCTTCACTCTTCATTTCTGATTTGTCTACAGGTGCATCTGGTTCCATTTCTTTCACGTAATTCGCTTTTTGTTGTTCAACAACATAATTAACAACATCTTGAACTTCTTGGTCACTTAAGAAAGCACCTTGTACACGCGTTTGAGATGACTCTCCATTACCTACATAGAGCATATCACCTTTGCCGAGTAACTTTTCGGCTCCACCAGAGCCAATAATTGTTCTAGAATCAGTTTGAGAACTTACGGCAAATGCAATACGTGAAGGAATATTATTTTTAATGATACCAGTGATTACATCTACTGATGGTCTTTGAGTTGCAACGATTAAATGAATGCCTGCTGCTCTGGCCATTTGAGTAATACGTTGAATGGCATTCTCAACTTCTTTACCTGCAACCATCATCAGATCAGCTAATTCATCTACAATAACTACGATATATGGTAATTCTGCTTGTTTCTCATCGAGTTCTTCATTTTGACGACGTATAAATTTATTATACCCTTCAATGTTACGTGTAGACGAATGTTGGAATAAATCATAGCGTCGTTCCATTTCTGCCACTACTTTTTCTAAGGCTTGAGAGGCTTTATGTGGATTGGTCACTACTGGTATTAATAAATGTGGCACCCCATTATACACATTTAATTCTACCATCTTAGGGTCAATCAACATGAGCTTGACCTCATGTGGTTTAGCGTTTAATAGAATACTAGTTATAATACCGTTAATACATACAGACTTACCGCTACCTGTTGAACCGGCAACAAGAAGGTGTGGCATTTCATTTAATTGAATTGTCATTGGTTCACCAGAAATATCTCTACCAAGACCTACTTCTAATTTGTTACTTGCTGGAAATTTAGATTCAAGCACTTCCTTAAGGGTAACTAATGAAATCTTATCATTTGGCACTTCAATACCTACTGCTGAACGTCCAGGTATTGGCGCTTCAATACGTACATCTTTTGCTGCTAATGCAAGTGCAATATCATTATGTAAGTTCACAATTTTGCTTACTTTAACGCCTTGAGCAGGTTGAATTTCATATTGTGTTACGGCTGGCCCAATTTTAATCTGTTTCACTTTAGCATTAACACCAAAGTTTTTCATTGTAGATTCAAGTATTTGGCCTTTACGTTGAACTTCAGCCTTAGAAGTTGTTTGTTGTTTAGCTGGCTGATTAAGTAATGATAATGGCGGAATGTGATATGCAGCATTAGCCTCTTCTCCCGCTTCAGAAATCGAACCGTTCATTTGATGATCATCATTAGAAGCTGAATCTGACTTTGTATTATGGCGTTGATGCCTTTCGTTATTTTGATTTACTTCTTTAGCATGATCTTCGTTATTAATACCAAATTGTCTTTTCTTGCGCTTGTTAACAGGAGGTTGCTTATTTTCTTGCGACTCACTATGACCATAAATAGGAATGTCTTCCGCTTCTGGATTAACTTCTGGAAAATCACTTACATCTTTAATTTGCTCTGACTCAAGTTGTTCTTGCTCAAATTCATTTTGTCTTTGACGCTCACGCTCTACTTCTTTTTCACGTTGGCGCGCTTCTTTTTTGAGTTTATTTTGTGCTCTTTTTTCTTTCAAATTAGATGACGCACTTTGACTCGAATTTTTCATTTTATCAATTAAAGATTTGACAACATCTCTATGTCTAAGTTTAAGCAATAGTATAATACTTGAACTTAATAAGATTAATGTGAGGATGATGACACCTGCAATGGAAATAAGTGGAATAAATATTTTAAGTAAATAGAATCCTATTAAACCCCCACCGAAATTTGGAAAATGACTATGTTCATAAGCCTTATAGACATAAGATAGAACTGGTTCTCTTTGAGATACCGCCCCTTTTTGAAAATGGTAAATAATTTGTGTTGTAATCAATAACACAAATTGTAGCGATATCAATCCGAAAGTACGTCTTGTCTTAGGGAATTGCTTTTGCATTGCTATATAAACCGTAATTAAACTGAGTAATATGTATGTTAAATAGCGACTCATTCCAAACAAATAATTGAAAAAGCTATCTATCATTCGACCCACAATGCCTAATTGGAACATTCCTAAAATCGACAAAATGACTATTATGATTGCAATAACATAGCGTAAAGAACTGTCCTTCTTCTGTTGCTTTTTTTTAGTCGATTTACGGGTTGTTGCGCCCTTTTTACGGGTTGTAGTTTTTTTCTTAGTTTGTGGCAAAATCGTACACCTTCTTTATTTCTCACTTAGTAACTCTTTGTAAAACATCTAATTCTCATTTTTCCGATATGTATTATTAATATTATTAAAAGTACGAAAGAGGTTGGAACAATACATACCACATTTAGACTCAAAGTGTCATAAAATAAAGTGAATAATTAAGGCTATTCTCAAACGTTGCCTTTAAAATTATTACACAACTGTGATGTTGTCCCGACCTCTTTTTGATTGTATATATCTTATATTTCAGAAATAACTGGTATAATCATTGGACGACGTTTCGTACTTTCAAATAACAATTTACTGATTTGATCTCGCATATTTTGTTTAATGTCAGACCATTCAATACGTTTTTCTTGAAGACCTGCTTCAACAATTTCACGAACCTTTTCTTCTGCTTCCTTCATTAATTCTTCACTCTCACGGACATATACAAATCCACGTGATTGAATTTCTGGACCAGCAGCAATTCGTCTGTTTTTCGGATCCAATGTAACAACTGCGATAAAAATACCGTCTTCTGCAAGTAAATGACGATCTCTTAAAACGATATTACCAACATCTCCTACACCGATACCATCGATGAGAATATTGCCAGAATTAACTTTTTCGTTTAATACCATGTCTTTACCGTCGTAGTGTATAACGTCACCTTTTTCAACTAAGAAAATTTTCTCCGGTGCTACGCCTGTTTCATTAGCTAATTTAGCATGTGCAATCTGCATTTTAAATTCACCTTGAACAGGGATAAAGTATTCAGGTTTCATGATATTAATCATCATTTTTAATTCTTCCATGCAACCATGACTAGATGCATGAATTTTTTTATTATTAGGAATAATATATGCACCTGCACGCACTAATTCATTTAATGTATCAGCAATAATTACTTCCATATTCGCTGATGCAGTAATCGCTAAATATACAGAATCTCCTTCTTCGATATTCATAATTTTATGCTTATGTTGCGCCATTTGACTCAATGCCTCGATAGGTTCGCCTTCCATACCAGTAGCTATAATTACCACTTCGTTTTTAGGGTAATTTCCTACTTCATTAATTGGAATTAGTAAGTCTTTAGGAATATCAAAATATCCCATTTTACGTGCAATATTAAAAGAACTTTCTAATGAACGACCTAAAAATGAAACTTTACGGTTCAATTTACTTGCTGTATTTAATACTTGTTGAATTCTAATAAAATTAGAAGCATAACAAGACACAATTAAACGACCTTTCACTTTCGCAAACGCATCATAAATATGCGATTCAATTACATTCTCAGGTGTATTATAGCCTGGTTTCTCAGCTTCTGTAGAATCACTAATTAATGCGAAGACACCCTCTTCACCAATTTCAGCCATACGTTTGATATCAGGTGCATAGTGTCCTTGTAAACTTTGGTCAAATTTAAATTCACCAGTATATACGATAGAACCGTATGACGTGTGAATACAAATACCTAAACTATCAGGAATACTATGTGTAGTATTAAAGAACGTAATATTAACATTTTTAAATCGCATAACTGAATCGTGATTAACTGTATAATAACGAACTTTCTTCTTAACGTTACGAGACTTCATATTTTCTTTAACAAGCGCTAACGTTAATTTAGAGCCATACACAGGTGCATCAATTTGTTCTAAAATATAGCTAACCGCACCGATAGCATGTTCATGACCATGGCTTAAAAAGATTCCTTTTAATTTATCTTTATTATCAATGACATATTGGATGTCAGGAATAACGATATCTACACCTAACATTTCATCTTCTGGGAACATTAACCCCGCATCTAACATAAACATTTCATCGTCTACTTCAACGATATACATATTTTTTGCGATTTCGCCCACACCACCAAGTGGAATGATACGAATATCGTCATTCTTTTTTTTCACTAAACTCAAAATGTTACCTCCTATTATAAAAATCCCCGTCCATATAAACTCATAATTTATTATAATTTAATTTATGTTGGATGTACACTATTAAAGTGTTTCTCAGGGCATTATAGTCATGATTGAATTTAGTATTTAATAAAAAATAAGGATTGATTTATTAAATCGCGCAAAATAAAAGAAAGTGGGACAGAATTTTTCTTAAATTCGAGTCCCACCCCCGTATGGATGACTAGAACAGAGAAAAACTTGATCTAAATGCCTTCTCAGTTCTGTCAGCTACTTTGAATTTGCAAAATAGCATTATTATATTTTTTATATCCTAGACGCTCATACTAGTAAAACAACAGGTATTGACTAAGTTAAAAATGCGTTTCTAACAAGCACTTTACTGTTTATTTATTTTCATCTAATACTTTGTGAGATGCGTTAACGCGACCTTGTTTATCAATTTCAGTAATTTTAACTTCGATTGTATCTCCAATACTCAATACATCTTCTACTTTATTAATGCGTTCTTTTGAAATTTGAGAAATGTGTAGTAACGCATCTTTACCAGCAAATAATTCAACAAATGCTCCATATTTTTCAATACGTTTAACTTTTGCGTTATAAACTTGACCTACTTCAGCCTCACGTGTAATTTCTTCAATAATTTCACGCGCACGATTGATCATGTCTTGATCAACTGCACCAATAAAGATTGTACCATCTTGCTCAATGTCTAATTTAACACCAGTTTCATCGATGATTTCGTTAATTTTCTTACCACCTGGTCCAATAACGTCTCTAATCTTTTCAGGTTTAATATGCATGATTTCCACTTTAGGTGCATAAGCACTTAGTTCTTTACGTGGTTGATCAATCGTTTGTAGCATGTGATCCATAATTGCCAAACGACCTTGTCTAGCTTGCTCTAAAGCCTCTTCAATGACTTCACGTGTTAAACCGTCAATTTTAATATCCATTTGAATCGCAGTGATACCATCTTTCGTACCAGCCACTTTGAAATCCATATCGCCTAATGCATCTTCCATGCCTTGAATATCTGTAAGTATGGTATAACTATCTTCTCGTGTTACTAACCCCATAGCTATACCAGCAACAGGTGCTTTAATTGGCACACCTGCATCCATTAAAGCTAATGTTGAACCACAAATAGATGCTTGTGATGATGAACCATTAGATTCTAATACTTCACTTACAATACGAACAGTATATGGGAATTCAGATGTATCTGGAATAATGTATTTTAATGCTCTTTCACCTAAAGCACCATGTCCAATTTCTCGACGACCTGGTGCTCTCACTGGACCAGTTTCACCTACTGAGAAATTAGGAAAATTATAATGATGCATGAAACGTTTTTCTTGTTCTGGTCCTAAACCATCAATTAATTGATAATCGCCTAAGGCACCCAATGTGAGCACAGATAAAGCTTGAGTTTGTCCACGTGTGAACAGCCCTGAACCATGTGCACGTGGTAATAATCCAACTTCTGATTCAAGCGGTCGAATTTCATCTGGTTTTCGTCCATCTGGTCTAATCTTTTCATCAGCGATAAGACGACGCACTTCTTCTTTAACTAAATCATTTAAAATTGCATAAACTTCGTCAATTAACAATTCATTTTCAGGATCTGCTTCGTCAATAAATTCAGTTGCAATCTCAGCTTTTAACGTGTCTAAATTTTCATCACGTTGTTGCTTATCAAAAGTTAAAACAGTTTCTTTTAGACCTTTTTCTTCAGTTAATGCTTTAACTCTTGATACTAATGCTTCATCACGTTCTACAGGCACGAATTCTTTCTTAACTGGTTGAATGTGTGCTATCACTTCTTCTTGGAATGCTACTAAACGTTTGATTTCGTCATGACCAAAGAAGATGGCTTCTAACATTTCTTTCTCAGTTATTTCGCTTGCACCAGCTTCTACCATGTTTACTGCATCTTTATGACCAGCAACTTCTAAATCTAGGCGCGAAACTTCTTTCTCTGCGACAGTAGGATTAATGACATATTTACCATCTACATAACCTACATTCACACCAGCAATTGGTCCTTGGAATGGGATATCTGAAACACTTAATGCCATTGAAGAACCTATCATTGCTGCCATTTCTGGTGAACAATCTGGGTCTGCACTAAGCACCGTGTTCATAATTTGAACATCATGACGGTATCCTTTTGGGAATAGTGGTCGAATCGGTCTATCGATTAGACGTGCTGTTAATGTTGCTTCATCTCCTGGACGACCTTCACGTTTTTTAAATCCTCCTGGAATTTTACCAGCAGCATACATTTTTTCTTCATAGTTAACTGTTAATGGGAAAAAGTCACCATCACGTGGTTCTTTAGATGCAACAGCAGTTGATAATACGACAGTATCTCCGTAGCGTACTAGCACTGCACCATTAGCTTGTTTAGCTAGTTGCCCTGTCTCAATCGTTAACGATCTTCCAGCCCACTCAGTTTTAAATACTTTTTTTTCTTGAGACATTATGAATCTCCTCTCTGAAATCTATTAACTACATCATATCATTTATTTTTAAAATTTTATATTAGTGTTTAATATTAAACGATAAAAAAAGGAAAGTACCAAACTAAATGGTGCTTTCCTCTTAATATATTAGAATTAACGACGAATACCTAATGATTTAATTAATTCACGGTAACGTTGAATATCTTTACTACGTAAGTAGTTTAATAAGTGACGACGACGACCTACCATTTTTAATAATCCACGACGTGAATGGTGATCTTTTTTGTGTTCACGTAAATGTTCGTTTAATGCAGCGATTTCTGCAGTTAAAACAGCGATTTGTACTTCTGGTGAACCAGTGTCAGTTTCGTGCACGCGATATTCTTTGATAATTTCGTTTTTACGTTCTTGTGTAATTGCCATAATTAAATTCCTCCTAAAATTTGTATACACCTTAATCTGAGCTAGGCGTCGGAGTCTCAACCCGCCAAGATAAAGGAATAATAGTAGTGAATTCTATTTCTTAGAACTCAACTTTAGATATTATACGATACATCATCACCAAAATCAACCGATAGTAGGTATTTAGCTTTTTCTTTATCATTGTTCATTTGTTCAACTAAAGGATCGATACCATCGAATTTCACTTCTGGTCTCAAGTAATGATGCCAATATACTATGACACGCTCACCATATATATTGTCATTAAAATCAAAAATGTTAACTTCAATTACTACTTCAGCTTTTGATGGGTCATGGAAAGTAGGTTTCACACCAACATTAGCGACACCACGATAGATTTTATTTTCGGCACCAATTGCCATACTTACAGCGTAAACACCTTTTTTAGGTAATACATAGTCATCACTTGGTTGAACATTTGCGGTTGGGAATCCAATAGTACGACCTCGTTTTTCCCCTTGTACTACTGTCCCTTTAATTCTGTAAAGATAACCTAATTGCTCATTGGCTTTTTTTAAATTACCTTCTTTCAAAGCTTCCCTAATCGCTGTAGTAGAAATTTTTTCGGTTTCCATCTCTTGTTTACCAACAATGGTTGTGCTAAATTCATCCATTTCATTTAATACAGACATGTTACCTTTTCCGAATTTACCATATGTAAAATCAAATCCAGCAACTACTTCTTGCACATGATTATTAATAATATAATCTTGGACAAATTCTTCTGCGGTTACACTCGCAAAACGTGATGAAAAATTGATTACAATACAATAATCTACATCATGTTGTTCAATCATCTCAAGTTTATCTGAAAGTGGTGTTAAATAGTCCGTACGTTTACGTTCTGGATTTAACACGACAGAAGGGTGAGGATCAAATGTTGTAACTGCCTTTTTTAGATTTTTCGCTGCAGCACGCTCATCCAATGCTTCGAACACTTTATGATGACCACGATGCATGCCATCAAAAAAGCCAAATGCCATCGCAACGTCTTCTTTTATCAATTGATCTTCTTGAATTGGATGGGTTACTTCTATCACTTTCATAACTTTTGACTCCTTTAATTAAATACTTTTTTAGGTTTTATTTCATATTTTTTATCTGGATGTTGAACATAAATTGCCATTACTTTCTGAGTTTCAGAATCAACAAAAACTAATTGTTCGTCAATGATTTGATTAAAAAGTCTTTTATTAAACTTTTGTCCATTTAATATTCTTTTTTTCATATTCTCATCAGAAATGTTGATTTTTGGCAAACTTTTCAAACCATATTCTATAGGAAAAAGTTGCGATTGTAATGCGTCTTGCTCATGTAATTGAGAAATTTGCTCTAATGTGAGACTATTCTCAACATCAAAACCACCTGAATTCGTTCGTGTTAATAAAGACATGTGTGCCGGATAACCTAATTGTTTACCGATGTCCGTAGCAAGTGTACGAATATAAGTTCCTTTACCACATTTCACCTTAATATTAAAATGACATTTTTTATCTTCAAATTGGAGATCAGATGTACGCTCAATCAAATCAATTTTCACTTGACGCACTGGCCTTTCAACTGTTTCACCATTTCTTGCGTATTCATATAACTTTTTCCCATTGACTTTAACAGATGAATACATGGGTGGAATTTGTTCTATAAGACCTTCAAAAGTTTTCAAAACGTCATCTATGTCGGTTGTATTAATCTCATCTTCAAGAACCTCAACTTTATCTATAACTTCACCCGTCTGGTCTTCAGTAGTAGTACTTTCTCCTAATGTAATAGTAGCATGATAGGATTTACCCATGTCCATGACATAATCACTTACACGCGTTGCAGGACCAATACATATAGGCAATACACCTGACACTTCAGGATCTAAGGTTCCAGTATGACCAATCTTCTTAGTTTTTAAAATCTTTCTTAGTTTGAAGACGACATCATGACTCGTCAATCCACGTTCTTTATAAACGGGTAAAATACCGTTATACATTTTTTCACGTCCTTCATTTTAACTACCTCTATGTATCATAACTTATCTGACTGAATATGTGTTATGAAAATTAATTGTCATAACTTAAATTGACTTAGCAAATCACACTTTTCACATACCATCAATATGCCCTTGAAACTCAAAATGAGACGGGAGTGGAACATCATTCGATTTGAATTTATTGTCCCACCCCCGTATAAGCGACGATTATTTTGAATAGCTTAAAAATTAGTGTTTACTCTATTTCTCGTTCAATTTGTGTTTGTAATGGCAATAAAATAACTAAGTTTATTGCTATAACTTAGTTAATAGATAATTATCTATCTTGCTTATGCAAATCTTGAATCATTTTCTCAATTTTATTACCATACTCAATTGATTCATCATATTCAAAGAATAATTCTGGAATAATTCGTAGTCTCATTCTTGAACCTAATTCAGATTTAATGAATCCTTTTGCTTTATCTAAAGCTTTGAATGTATCATTAACCTCTTTTTCACTACCTAACACAGTAAGGTACACTTTAGCTTGTGATAAGTCGTTTGTTAATTCAACATCCGTAATTGTGATAAAGCCCACTCTAGGATCTTTAACTTTATTATTTACGATATCCATAATTTCTTTCTTCATTTGTTCGCCCACGCGTTCTGCTCTCATGTTACTCATGGATATTTCACCTCTTTAAAAAATTTGTCTTTTTATTATACCCTTATAACTATGCTCGTAAAGACATAGAAACTAAATTTATCATAAAAATTTATTCATTATTTCATTATATCTTATTGGCGCTAAAAACAAAATTTCTAATGTTCTTTATCAATTGAAATCGTTGAGTTTTTGCTTCCTTTAATATCTTTTAATCGTTTTTGACCATAAATTTTCTCAAATTTATCATAAAGTGGATTCTTCCAAGTGTGGCCTTCAAAATCTTTATATTCAGAAACAATAAACTTATATGTTTCAATATCTTTATCATCTTTTAAATTAAATATTTCTTTCTTACTATCTCCATGGCCGGTCAAATTAATTTCTTCATCTATGTAATTATTAATATAAGATTCACCACTAAGAGCCATAGCAAACTCAGGTTTAACCGGCAAGCCGTTTTTATCCCATGCTGCTACTGCTACAGTCACTTCTTTAATATCTTTATTACTCTCATTTACTATAATTGGATTTAATTGATCAAACGCGCGTACATATCCATCATTAGTGTCTTTATCAATAAATTTTACTGTCCCGACGTGCACATCTTGATTATTTAATTTTTTATCAAGTGATGTTGCATTATATGAAGTTAACATTCCACCTTCTTTTCCAGCTTTTACAGAACTACATCCTGATAATAGTATAACCCCACTCAAGCAACAGCCTATTGTTAAATTTGCAATTTTTTTCATAGTTTTCCCCTTTGAAATCTCAAAATTTTTATTTTTTATAATGAATATATAATATCAAAATTTTCATTTTGATTATTATATAACTTTTTCTTTTTTGTTTACTTTTTTATCTTAAAATATAAATAGATAAGAAAGTTTTAAAGTGATTTTTCTATTTTGAGATTTGAGAACTTAGATTTTGTCTATGCATAAAGAAGCATTTTGTAGAGACTGTTTTTCAGGAGCATTAACTTCATGAAAATAAGCACACTAGTACTTAAGTAATTAAATCTAAATGATAATGAAATGTCGTTGAACGCGAGCTCCAATATAAAAAATCTTGAAAAGAGATTTCACAAACTAAACAAATTGGGCAAGCGCGCCTATCATACGAGGTATTGTAAAATGAAAAAGCCAGTAAATGAATTTATAAAAACTCATTTACTGGCTATTTTGCTATTTTGATGAAATTATGTCACAGACTCAGTCCACTTCATAACTCATCGTTTTATCTTTCGATTTCAACCATCTCGAATGCTTCGATAATGTCGCCTTCTTTAATATCATTGAATTTTTCAATTGTGATACCACATTCATAACCTTGGGCTACTTCTTTAGCATCATCTTTGAAACGTTTCAATGTGTCTAATTCACCTTCGAATAACACAATACCGTCTCTAATAATACGTACACCTGCGTTACGAGTAATCTTACCTTCAGTAACATAACTACCTGCAATTGTACCAACTTTAGACACTTTGAATGTTTGACGTACTTCAGCTTGTCCAATGACTTGTTCTTCAAATTCAGGATCAAGTAAACCTTTCATAGCTGATTCAATTTCTTCAATAACGTTATAAATAACACGATGAAGTCTCATATCAACATTTTCAGCTTCTGCAGCACGTTTAGCACCTGCGTCAGGACGCACATTGAAACCAATGATAATACCATTTGACGCATTAGCTAATGTAACGTCTGATTCATTAATTGCACCAACTGCTGTATGAATAATGCGCACGTTAACGCCTTCAACATCAATCTTCATAAGAGAAGCTGCAAGTGCTTCAACTGAACCTTGAACGTCACCTTTGATAATAACATTAAGGTCTTTCATTTCACCTTGTTTCATTTGTTCGAATAAATTATCTAATGATACATTTTTGCTTTCTTGACGTTGTTGAATAACGCTAGCTTCATGGCGCGCTTCACCAATACGACGCGCTTGTTTCTCATCTTTGAAGACAACAAAGCGGTCTCCGGCTAACGGTACATCATTAATTCCTGTAATTTCAACAGGTGTAGAAGGACCAGCTGATTTAATTCTTTGTCCCAAATCATTAACCATTGCACGAATTCGTCCAAATGTATTACCTACTACGATAGAATCTCCAACGTTTAAAGTACCATTTTGAACTAATAATGAAGCGGCAGGACCACGAGATTTATCTAATTCTGCTTCAATTACTGTACCAATCGCTTGTTTATTAGGATTCGCTTTTAATTCTTGTACTTCAGCAACTAAACCAATCATTTCTAATAAATCATCAATACCGTCACCACTTAATGCTGAAAGTGGAACAAAGATTGTTTCACCGCCCCAATCTTCAGGAATTAAACCATATTCTGTTAATTCTTGCATTACACGATCAGGGTTTGCAGTTGGTTTATCAATTTTATTCACTGCTACAATTGTAGGAACATTAGCTTCTTTAGCATGGTTAATTGCCTCAATTGTTTGTGGCATTACACCATCATCGGCTGCAACAACTAGAATTGTGATGTCTGTTACTTGCGCACCACGCGCACGCATTGTAGTAAATGCAGCGTGTCCTGGCGTATCAAGGAATGTGATTTTTTTGCCTGCATTTTCAATTTGATAAGCACCGATATGTTGTGTGATACCACCTGCTTCTCCTGCTGTTACTTTAGTGTGGCGAATTGAATCAAGTAATGTTGTTTTACCATGGTCAACGTGTCCCATAATAGTAACTACCGCTGGACGTTCAATTGCATCAGGATCATCTTCTTCTTCATCAAAATAAATTGATAAATCTTCTTCGTTCACTACGACTTCTTTCTCTAGTTCAACACCATAATCGTCGGCAATTAATTCTAATGTTTCTTCATCTAACGCTTGGTTAATATTAGCAACAATACCTAATAAGAATAACTTTTTAATAATTCCTGATGATTCAATATTAAGTTTATCAGCTAATTCGCCAACTGTGATACCTTCTTCATATGTGATTTTAGAAGACATTTCTTTTGGTTCTGCTGCCGGCTTGTTATTTTTGTTACCTTTATTATTTTTGTTGTTCTTGTTATTCTTGTTGTTTTTATTATTTTTGTTATTGCCTTTGTTATTGTTATTTTTGTTGTTATGATTGCCTTTTTGATTCTCGTTACCTTTGTTGTTTTGTTTATTATTTTTATTATTGTTATTGTTTTGTTGTTTTTGGTGATTATTTTGAGTGTTTTGTTTCGTATCATTACCACTTTCTTGTGGTTTAAACTTTTTATCAAGCGATTTAATTTGATCGTCCTCTAACGCTTGCATATGGTTAGAAACTTCAACATTCATACTTTTTAACTCATCTATAATCTCTTTACTCTTAACATTTAATTCTTTCGCATATTCGTAAATTCTTTTTTTACTCATATAATCACTCCTTACAATATTCATCTATCATCGACGTAAGCTTAGACGCAAACCCAGAGTCTATCACTCCTATGTTTACACGTTCCGACTTACCTAAAGATTGTCCTAATTCTGCTCTTGTACTAAAAATCCTAAATGGGACATGATACGTTTCACATTTATTTTTTATATTTTTCAAGGTGTTTTCTGAGGCATCCGATGCCATGATAACAAGTTTAATATTATTTTTCTTAATCTCAGTAAGCAATACAGATTCGCCAGATTTCACTTTACGCGCTCTCATTGCTAAACCTAAAAAATTTAAAATTTGTTCTTTATTCATTTAGGAATCTCTTCTCTATAAATCAAACGTATAATTTCTTTATAAACAGGGTCTAGCTTTGCAGAATCTGCATTGAAATATCTTTCAAGTACGCCCTTTTCTTGAGCTGCTTCTACACTGTGTACATCTTTTGAAACATAAGCGCCTCTACCTTGTTGTTTGCCAGTACCATCAGCAAAAATGTCGCCTTCTTTGTTAATAACAACGCGAATCATATCTTTCTTGGGACGCATTTCATTTGTAATAATACATTTGCGCATTGGAATCTTTTTCTTCTTCACTTAATTACTCACCCCAATTATTTGCTTATACGTCTTTGTCTTCACTGTCTACTTCATCAATATTTTCAGAAGGTTGATCGATTTCTGCTGCTAATTCTGTAGTAGTTAAATTCGATTCTTCTAAATCAACATCATCAATTTCAATATCTTCATCATTAGAATCAGATAAAACAATATCATCTGCTAATGCTTCTGATTCAATCACAGGATAAATTCCCGCTTCGCGCGCATCAGTTTCAGATTTAATGTCAATTTTCCATCCAGTCAATTTCGCAGCTAATCGTGCATTTTGACCTCTTTTACCAATAGCTAATGATAATTGATAGTCAGGAACAACAACAACAGTAGATTGATTTTCTTCGTCAACGATAACTTCTAATACTTGTGAAGGACTTAAAGCATTACGTACAAATACTTTTGGATCTTCATTCCATTGAACAATATCAATTTTTTCTCCACCAAGTTCTTCAACTACAGCTTCAACACGTGCACCTTTAGCACCTACACATGCGCCTACAGCATCAATGTCTGGATTATCAGAATAAACACTAATCTTAGAACGATCACCGGCTTCACGAGCTACTGATTTTACAATCACTGTACCATCATAAATTTCAGGTACTTCTTGTTCAAATAAACGTTTTAATAAGCCAGGATGACTTCTAGAAACATAAATTTGTGGTCCTTTAGTTGTTTGTTCTACTTTGTTAACATAAACTTTGATGCGTTCATTAGGAATATATTTTTCATTCGGACTTCTTTCAGCTTCAGATAAAACCGCTTCAATTCTACCTAAATTTACATATACATAACGATGATCAACTCGGTCGATAACACCTGTTAAAATATCGTCTTCTTTGTCAATAAATTCAGTGTATAAAATTTCTCTTTCCGCATCACGTAATCGTTGCATTACAGCTTGTTTAGCTGCTTGTGCACCAACACGGCCAAAATCTTTTGGTGTAACATCTTCTTCGTAAATATCGCCAACTTCATAAGCTGGATTTTTAACGAGTGCAGTACTTAAATCTACTTCATCTCTATCATCAAATACTTCTTCGACAACATCTTTACGTGCAATAACTTTAAATGTACCTTCATCCATATTTAACTCTACACGTACGTTTCTAGCACTATCATAGTTCTTTTTATATGCAGTAATTAAAGCTGCTTCAATCGCATCAATTAATACTTCTCTTGGAATTTTCTTTTCTTTTTCTAAATATTCAGTTGCTAATAAAAGTTCATTACTTGCCACAATTATTCCTCCTCATCACGTTAAATCATAACAGCGTGACGTGCTTTTGCAATTTTATTTCTTGGTATTTCAATTTGTTTTGTTTTAGCTTTTTCTTTAACTTCCATCGTAATTACATCATCATTAACAGCTTTTAAAATACCGAGCCATTCTTTATCGCCTTCAATTGGCGCATATAATGATACAAACACTGGTTTTTCAATTGCATTTTGATAATCTTTTTCTTTTTTTATTGGACGTTCTGCACCTGGTGATGCAACGTCTAAGTAGTACATTTCTGGAATTGGATCATTTTCATCCATTACTTCGCTGATTTTTTCAGAGGCAAGTGTGCAATCATTTAAATCGACACCGCCGTCTTTATCAATTGAGATTCTTAAGAAATGATCTTTCCCCTCTTTAGTGTATTCAACTTCTACTAATTCAAAATTCAATTCGTCTAAAACAGGAGTTATGATTGTTTCTACTTCCTCAGTGATTTTACTCATACAGGCCTCCTTTTTCGGCAAATAGAAAAGAGCGGGTATATGCCCACTCTTTCTGCCTGAGTCTAATTTTTTACGCACAATAAGTATATCACACTTTAATTCCTTAAACAAATGTCTACTCACTGTGTCAATAGGAATAACGAAATGAAATCAAATGTTCACAACATAAGTTCGTTTACATATCAAAGATAGATAACTGTGCTTTGTCAGGTAGGTCAGGTAACGAACCTAAATCATCAAGGTACTCGATGATTTTTTGAGATAATCCAGCTTTCTTATTTAAATCTTCTTTAGATAAGAAAGGACCATCTTCTCGTGCTTCTACAATACGTTTAGCAACGTTCTCTCCAAGTCCAGGCACAGAAATAAATGGCGGGATTAACGTATCCCCTTCAATAATAAAGTCAAATGCCTGACTTTTCTCGAGACTAATCGGTTGCATACGGAACCCACGATGCGCCATTTCGTTCATGATTTCTAACACAGTAAGCACATCTTTCTCTTTTTTACCTAGGTCCATGTATCTTGAATACATATCTTTCACTGTATTCTTAATACTTTCTTTATCTTTAATCATCGTAATCAAATCAAAGTCTGAAGCACGAATTGTAAAGTATGCTGCATAATAATAAAGTGGATGATGCACTTTAAAGTATGCAATTCTCACTGCCATTAATACATATGCAGCCGCATGGGCTTTAGGGAACATGTATTTAATTTTCAAGCAAGAATCTAAATACCAGTCTGGTACATCATTCTCTTTCATAGCGTCTATCATTTCATCAGTTAACCCTTTACCTTTACGCACTGACTCCATCGTTTTGAAGGCCATAGAGGGTTCTAATCCTGCATACATTAAATAAACCATTATATCGTCACGACAGCCTATAACGCTTGATAAATCACAAATACCTGTTCGGATTAATTCTTGTGCATTACCTAACCATACATCGGTACCATGAGATAATCCTGAGATTTGAACTAATTCTGAAAACGTCGTTGGCTTAGTATCTTCCAGCATTTGTCGAACAAACCCTGTTCCGAATTCAGGCACACCAAATGTCCCTGTCTTACAAAGAATATCTTCTTCAGTTACACCCAATGATTCCGGACTACTAAAGATTTGCATCGTTTCTTTATCATCGACCGGAATGGTCTTTGGATCTATACCTGATAAATCTTGTAGCATACGAATCATTGTAGGGTCATCGTGTCCAAGTATATCTAGTTTCAACACATTATCGTGGATAGAATGGAAGTCGAAATGTGTCGTCATCCAAGAAGCACTTTGATCATCTGCTGGAAATTGGATTGGCGTAAAATCATAAATGTCCATATAATCTGGAACAACAATAATACCACCAGGGTGTTGGCCGGTTGTACGTTTGACACCTGTACATCCTTTAACAAGACGATCGATTTCAGCACCTCGTTTATGGATACCTTGATCATTTAAATAGCCTTTAACATAACCGAACGCTGTCTTTTCAGCAACAGTACCTATTGTTCCAGCACGGAATACCTTGTCTTCTCCGAACAGCACTTTAGTGTAGTTATGTGCGTTAGGTTGATATTCACCACTAAAGTTCAAGTCAATATCAGGCACTTTATCCCCTTTAAATCCTAAGAAAGTTTCGAACGGAATATCTTGTCCTTCTTTGATAAGATCGGCACCACAAGTACTACATTTTTTATCAGGTAAATCAAATCCTGAACCTACAGAACCATCATCAAAGAACTCACTTGTTTTACAATTAGGGCAAATGTAGTGAGGTGGAAGCGGATTAACTTCAGTAATTTCTGTCATCGTCGCCACAAAACTTGAGCCTACCGAACCACGTGAACCTACTAAATAGCCATCATCCAATGATTTTTTCACAAGACGTTGAGAGATTAAATAAATAACTGAGAATCCATTACCGATAATACTTGCAAGTTCTTTTTCAAGTCGATCAATTACAATTTGTGGTAAATCCTCACCATATAATTTTTTAGCATTTGTATAGCTTAATTCACGTATCTCTTCATTCGCACCATCCATGCGTGGTGTGAATAGCTGATCTTTAATCGGAATAACTTTATCTATTCGGTCTGCTAAGTCATTGGTGTTTTTAACTACAATTTCGTATGCTTTTTCTTCACCTAAGAAGTGGAACTCATCTAGCATCTCATCTGTCGTTCTAAAATGTGCTTCAGGTAATGTTGAGCGATTTAGAGGATTGCCGGGTTGTGAGGCAATCAATATTTTACGTGCAATGGCATCATGCTCATATAAATAATGTGCGTTACCTGTTGCTAAAACAGGAATACCAGTACTTTCTCCAGCTTTCAAAATACGGTCATAGATTTCGTATAGTGTTTCTGTATCTCTAATCAGCTCTCTATCAATCAGATCTTGATAAAGTTTTGGTGGTTGGACTTCAATAAAGTCATAATACTTAGCAATTTTTTCAACTTCCGACTGATCTCTTTGCATAACAGCCGTGAATAATTCACCTTCATCACATGCAGTTCCTACCAAGATACCTTCACGATATTCATTTAATAATGATCGTGGAATTCTTGGTGTACGATAATAATATTTAACTAAAGAAGCACTTACAATCTTAAATAAGTTTTTTAGACCTTCTTGTGTTTGAACAATTAATGTTACATGTGTTGGTCGTGCACGTTTATATGCATCTTCATTCGATAGTTTTTGGTTGATGTCTTTGTGGTTTGTTACGCCTAATTCTTTCATTTGTTGGACCATTTTAATGAAAATATATGCCGTAGCTTCAGTATCATAAATGGCTCTATGGTGCTGAGTTAGTTCTACACCATATTTTTTAGCTAAAAAGTTTAAACCGTGTTTACCATATTCAGTATTAATCGTACGTGATAATTCTAATGTATCAATGACACCATTCGTTGATGGGCCAAACCCAAGTCTTTCATATCCTGTGTCGATGAAGCCCATATCGAATGATGCATTATGCGCTACAAATATAGCGTCGTCAACCCACGTTTTAAATTCTGTTAGTACTTCATCAATTTCAGGCGCATCTGTTAACATATCATCAGTAATATGCGTTAAATTTATAATCGTTTCTGATAATTTCTCATGTGGATTACTGAAACGTTCAAATTTATCAATAATTTCTCCATCTTTTACTTTAACAGCAGCCAATTCTATAATTTGGTCATATTGGTTTGACAGTCCTGTCGTTTCAACGTCAAACACGACATATGTAGCTTCTTTAAGATCTCGGTCTGTAGGTTTATAAGCAATAGGTACTCCATCGTCTACAAGCATACCTTCCATACCATAAATCATTTTGATGCCGTTTTTTTCAGCTGCGCCATGCGCATCGGGAAATGCTTGCACGACATTATGGTCAGTAACTGCTATCGCTTTATGTCCCCATTTAGCAGCTTGATCAACATACGCACTTATATTAGGAATGCCATCCATTTGGCTCATTGATGTATGCAAATGAAATTCTACTCGTTTTTCTTCTGCTTTATCTTGCTTTGGCGCCTTTTTGATTTCTTCAATATCAGACATCATCATAACCAAATCTCTGACAAATGTGTCTTCTTCAATACGTCCTTGAGCACGAACCCATTTACCAACACTAAGTGCCTTAAAGTGATCTAAATCGTCTTTATTTTTTCGTGTAAACATTTTAAGCACTAAAGAGTCCGTATAGTCTGTCACTTTTAATTCAACAATGTGACGGCCACTCTTCAATTCTTTAAGGTTAATATCAAATATAACACCCTCAATTGCAACTTTGAATTCTTCTTCAACAATTGACTCAATAGGTTTAATATTTTCAATTTGTATTGGTTTACCAATTTGGCATTTTTCAACATTGCTTTCGTTATTATCTTGTTGTTTCGCTTTCTCAGCTTTCATTTTTTCGATTTTTTCGGTAGCTTCACGCGCACTCTTCTCATCTTCTTCTTGAATATGCGCTTCTAGTGAGGCTAAATCATCATAAGAACTTGAGTCATCTGTTTCAAATACGACTTTATCTATATCAAAACCACATTTACGAAATGCTTTTACTAAGCTACCATTACACACTTTATCAAAGTGATTTCTTTCGATGTCATTTGAGGTCATTACTTTGAGCACGTTACCTGACATAATTAAACGTTTCTGTTTAAGTTGACCTTTCACTTTAGGCGATAATGCAGTGTGTTCAATACAATGACCAAAATATTTAATGGCATGTTCATCTTGGTTACTTGTATCTTGAATTGTAAAATGCCAATCGACTTTGGCAATGTCTTTAAATTCTTCAGTAATTGCATTTGTAAAAATTAAATAATCTTCGTGTGATAGAAAATATGGCAATGTAATTTGAAATTCCCACGTTCTATTTTTATTTGACACATCCACTCGCGTTAATTCACCTTGTTCAATAATTGTTTGATCAAGTTGATTGGAAACTTTAATTTGGTCCGCAAGTACTTTAAATTTTTCTTGATTCGTCATTGCCATGACAGATAACCACCCTTATATTTAACTCTTTTCTCAATTTTGTTTTAACGTAAAGTGTTATGTTCTAACTACAAACTTGATATCTATTATACTACTTTGAGTGATGCATTTCATTTGCTGCGTTTAATTATTTTAATAAAAAAGAGGCTTAGACAACTATGAAATTGTCCTAACCTCATTTCGATAAGTGCATTGATTACTATATTAACTCAGCAATGACTAAGACACTTAAATCATACGTCAAAGCGTTCACCATATTATAATTGACTGTATAATGTGGCGATATAGTCATTTAAATCATTTATATGAACATCTTCACTCTCACCAGTTTGACGCACTTTGACTTCAACGATACCATCACTTGCATTTTTACCTACGACAATTCGTATAGGTAAACCAATTAAATCTGCATCGTTGAATTTAACGCCTGCACGATCTTTACGGTCATCATAAAGTACATCATATTGTTGTTGCAATGTTTCATACAATTGATTACCTAATTCAAGTTGTTCATCTTTTTTAGGATTTATTGTTATTAAGTGTAAATCAAACGGTGTTACTGATTTTGGCCAAATAATACCATTTTCATCATTATTTTGTTCGACAATAGCACTTAATGTTCTTGATACACCAATACCGTAACATCCCATGATTAATGGTTTAGCTTTACCTTGATTATCTAAGAATGTTGCGTTCATTGCTTCTGAGTATTTTGTTCCCAATTTGAATACTTGACCAACTTCAATACCTTCAGCAAATTTTGCTTCACCAGAGCCATCACTTAATGGTTCACCTTCTAAGATAAAGCGGAAATCACCATATTCATCAACATTAAAGTCGCGTCCAATATTGGCATTTACATAATGGTAGCCATTTTCATTTGCACCTACAACTAAATTATTTAAATCCTTAACAAAATTATCAGCGTAAATTTTAATTTCTTTATCATGAATTGGTCCTAATGATCCTGGACTTGCACTTAATAAATTAATAATTTCATCTTCAGTTGCCATCTCAACTTGATCTGTTCCGAAGTACGCTTTAACTTTGACATCATTTAACTCATGGTGACCTCTGATTAAGAACATGATAAATTCACCATCAATTTTGAATATCATCGTTTTCACAATTTCATCCAATGGACGATTTAAAAAGTCTGCTAATTCTTGAGCAGTTTTAACATTAGGTGTTTCAATCTTTTCAAGTGCTGCAACTTCAGTATGTTTTTCATTTGGATAATATGCAACTTCAGCTTTTTCAATGTTAGCTGCATAATCACTATGTTCACTATAAACAATCGTATCTTCACCAATTTCACTTAGCGCCATAAATTCATGTGTATGATTACCGCCAATTGCACCTGAATCTGCAACTACTGGACGTGCATTAATACCAACGCGTTTGAATATACGACCGTAAGCGTTGTACATATCTTGATACGTATCATCAAGTGATGCTTCATCAGCATGGAATGAATAAGCATCTTTCATAATAAACTCTCTACCACGTAATAACCCGAAACGTGGACGCTTTTCATCACGGAATTTAGACTGAATTTGGAATAAAGTTAATGGTAATTGTTTATATGACTTAAGTTCATCTCTCACGATAGAAGTGACTACTTCCTCATGCGTTGGTCCTAGTGCAAATTCACGACCATTACGGTCTTTTAATCGCATAAGTTCTGGACCATATGCACCCCAACGACCTGACTCTTCCCAAAGTTCTGCTTGTTGAAGCGCAGGCATTAAAATTTCAACAGCATCTATACGTTCCATTTCTTCACGAATAATTTTAGAAATATTATTTAAGACACGAGAAGCGAGTGGCAAATAGCTATAAATACCACTTGTGCTTTGTTTAATTAACCCTGCTTTTAATAATAATTGATGACTTAATGCTTCTGCTTCAGCAGGTACATCTCTCATTGTTGGAATGAAAACTTTTGATTGTTTCATCACTTACTCCTCCTTAATTTATAAGAAATAACGTTGTATGTCGTTCCAAGTTACTAGAACCATGATAATTAAGACAAATATAGCACCAGCTGCTATTATCATTGTTTCAGCTTTCTTATTCACTGGTCTTCTAAAGATGGCTTCATAAAGTACGAATAAGATTCGACCACCATCTAGTGCTGGGATTGGTAACAAGTTCATTATACCTAAGTTAACACTTAACAGTGCAGTGTAATACGTTAATGCAATAACACCCTGTTTCACAACAGAATCGACATTATGATAAATACCCACTGGACCATTTAACATGTCAAATGAAAATTGACCAGTAAATATACTTGCAATCATTGTACCTACTGCTTTAAATATTAACGTACTCGCACTTACAAACTGATCAAACCCTAAAGCTATTGGTTTAATTAATGTATGTTCTTTTTCCGGCTGGAAACCTAAAATGTATGTCGTTTCAGAATTTAATTTCGTTTGTTTAATTACTTGTTTCTTAGGTGTTATATCAACTGACTTGATTTGATTATCTCTTTCAAATTTTATCGTTGTTTTGTTATCTTTAATTTTATTCGCAGCAGATTGTATATCATCAAAATCCTTTGTTTTATACGGACCTACTTGAACAATTTTATCCCCAGCTTTTAATCCTGCTTGTTGTGCAGGGTAGTTATCAGCTAATTGCGCTACTGAAGTAGTAGGTGTACCTTGGAAATAAGCTAATGCAATAAATAAAACCAAAGCCAATATAAAGTTAAACAAAGGTCCTGCAAATAATGTTAAAAATTTTGGTAATGGTTTCTTGTGTGCAAATTGGCGATGGCGTGGTGCAATTTGGATTAAGCTTCCATTTTCAACGAAATAGGCCGTCTCAGCAATGTTAAAGTGATGGCGCTCATTGTCATATGATGTAATACCTTCTATATATAAATCATCTTTAAAGTCACATTTTTTGACTTCGATTGCTTCTATTTTTTGGAATTTATGTTGATCATCTAAAATAATATGCGTAATTTCATCTTTATCATTAAGCTTAACTTTAACATTCATTCCTGGTTCAACTGGCGGTTCTTCTAAACCATCCCCAGCCATTCTTACATATCCACCGACTGGTAATAGACGGATTGTGTATAACGTTTCATTCTTTCGGAAACTAAAGATTTTGGGTCCCATACCTATCGCAAATTCAGGACACATTATTCCAGCACGCTTAGCAAAGAACATGTGACCATATTCATGTACTGTAACCAGTACACCAAACACGATTATAAATGAGACAATAGTGATTAAATAACTCACGTGTTACACCTCAATTAAATTAATTTTCTACTTTATTCATAAGAATGATGTAGATTATCTATGATTTAGTTAAATTATTCAAGAATTTTACTTTTAATAAAAGGAGTTAAGAATTACATCATCTACTATATCTAGTCAAATGTGCACTCAATAACTCCTCAATTATAGCACTATACATTTTTCATATATAAATAAAACATTAAAATCATACTACATTTGTATTAATAAAATGTTGAGTAATGGTAAAACAAACATAAAGCTATCAAAACGGTCTAATATGCCGCCATGACCTGGTAAAATTCGTCCAGAATCTTTAACACCAAAATGACGTTTAAATCCTGATTCAACTAAATCACCTAGTTGACCAAAAATACTTAAGATGATTGTTACTAATAATAGTAACCAAATGTTTAAATTAAAATCAACAAACCATAACATAACAATTGGTACTATTAAACTACAAATTAAGCCACCAATAAAGCCTTCGATTGTTTTATTTGGACTGATAACTGGCCACAATTTATGTTTCCCCATTAAACGACCGAAAATATAAGCCCCTGTATCAGTTAACCATACCACTAAAAATGCATAAAGTATGTAATGTAAACCATCTGAACGTGTTGCATAGAAATACATAAATCCAATGCCTACGTATGCAACTGACATCAGACAAAATGCTGCGTCCATAAAACTAAATCTATTCTTAGACAATACAGTATAACTTAATAAAATAAAACTCATTGCGATTAAACTTTTTAACTGAATATCACTAACCCAGTCACCTGCTGATTGAGGCAACATAATAATGATTAATGCTAACGCACTAAAAATGCCAGGGACTGAAAGTAATTTAATCATATTCATATTTAAGAGTTCTTTTAAAGCAATTAAAGCGAGTAAGTACGCAAACAACATGAGTGTTGTTCCACCCATTAATAAAATTGGGAGAAATATTATCAAAGCAATAATTGCGGTTAAAGTTCTAACTTTCATACGCTACTCCTTACTTAACCCTCCAAAGCGTCTTTGGCGAGATTGATATATTTTTAAACATTTTTTAAATTCTTCACCGTCAAAGTCTGGCCATAATTTCTCATTGAATATAAATTCACTATAAGAAGACTGCCAAATAAGGAAATTACTAATACGTTGTTCGCCAGAAGTACGAATTAATAATTCAGGATCTGGGTATGAATGTGTCATTAAATGCTTGGTTATCATTGATTCGTCAATATCTTTACTGCCTTGACCGTTATGTTGAAGTTCATCATAAATTGATTTCATACTTTGTACAATTTCAGCACGTCCACCGTAATTAATAGCAAATATCAATTTTAAACCTGTATTATTTTTAGTTTTTTCTTTTGCGTGTTCAATCGCTTCTATCGTCGATTTAGGAACGGCTTCCAGAAATCCAATTGTTTCAATTTGAACATTTTTTTCAATGAGTTCTGGTAAGAATGTTTCCAAAAAATTTACAGGCAAATTCATGATATAATTTACTTCATTTTCAGGTCTAGACCAGTTTTCAGTTGAAAAAGCGTATAAGGTTAAGTATTTAATGCCCAAATCACTTGCTTCTCGCGTTACCGTTTTAATCGTTTGCATACCTTCATAGTGGCCTTTTATTCTAGGCATTTTACGCTTTTTGGCCCAACGTCCATTGCCATCCATGATAATCGCTACATGTTCAGGTAAATTATGTAAATCTAAATCATCGTTCTGACTGATTTTAGTCTTATTTCTTTTTATTAGCTTTTTAAACATGGTCTTTCCTCCGAGCCTGATCATCTCTATTATATTATATTAGTTATTTAAGAAATCATCTATCATTTTATCATACTCGATAATGGCATTGAATAAGCAAATGAAAAAACTGTACCAAAGTCTGAATTGGCACAGTTTAGACTAAAATAATTTATAGTAATGTATAAAGTACACTTTGAATACAACTTACACATTATTAAATGAATTAATTTATTGTCGAACTCATTAAACAGACATAATGTCTTTTTCTTTGTTTTCTACTAATTGATCAATTTCCTTAATAGAATTATCAGTCGCTTTTTGTACATCTTCTGTTTGACTTCTTAAGTCGTCTTCAGTAATGTCTCCATTTTTTTCATCTTTTTTCAATTGGTCGTTAATATCGCGACGAATGTTTCGAATTGAAACTTTCGCATCTTCACCAATTTTCTTAACATTTTTCACTAACTCTTTACGACGTTCTTCAGTTAAAGCAGGAACTGTGATACGAATAACTTCGCCATCACTTGTAGGATTTACACCTAAGTTCGCAGCGTTAATTGCTTTTTCGATATCAGCCACTGAAGTTTTATCATATGGAGAAATAACTAATAAACGTGCTTCTGGCACATTGATACTAGCTAATTGTTGAACTGGAGTTGGAGCTCCATAATAATCAACTGTTACGCCACTTAATAAATTTGAATTTGCTCTTCCAGCACTGATATTTGCTAATTCACGTGATAAATTATCAATAGATTTACTCATTCTAGCTTTAGTGTCTTGAATAATGTCACTCATACTAATTACACCTCTAATTATTTAGTTATTAATGTACCTATTTTCTCGCCCATAACTGCACGTTTAATATTTCCTTCTTCCATAATTGAGAATACATTTAATGGAATATTATTATCCATGCAGAATGATGAAGCTGTTGAATCCATCACTTGTAATCCTTCTTGTAACATTTGGATATGTGTTAAGTGATCATACTTAACCGCATTTTTATCTACTTTAGGGTCTGCTGAATATACACCATCAACATTATTTTTACCCATTAAAATAACATCGGCTTCGACTTCTGCTGCACGTAACGCTGCAGTTGTATCTGTAGAGAAGTAAGGATTACCAATACCTGCTGCGAAAATTACAACACGTTTCTTCTCTAAATGTCTAATAGCTCGTCGACGAATATAAGGTTCAGCTACTTGTTTCATTTCAATAGAAGTTAACACGCGAGTGTCACATTCTAATTGTTCTAAACTGTCTTGAAGTGCAAGAGCGTTCATAACTGTAGCAAGCATACCCATGTAATCTGCTGTACCACGGTCCATACCTAAGTCACTACCAGTTTTTCCTCTCCAAATATTACCGCCACCAACGATAACTGCGATTTCACAATCCATCTTAGCAACTTCAGCTACTTGCTGTGCTACACTTTTAATAATGATTGGATTAATACCAAAACCTTTGTCTCCTGCGAGTGCCTCACCACTAAGTTTTAATACTACACGTTTATATTTAGAAGTTTGCGCCATTGTTTTTTCCTCTCTATTGTAAAAATATGTAATATATACAAGTAAAGAAGACACTGACGCGCCTTCTAACATAAAGTATGACTTTATAATAGAAAACCTCAAAGGTGTCTTCTTTCTTGTAAATCCTGTCGACAGATTATTTCATTTGACCTTTAACTTCATCTGCGAAGTTTTCTTCACGTTTTTCCATACCTTCGCCTACTTCATAGCGAACGAAGTCAACAAGTTTACCACCTTTAGATTTTAAGAAAGCTTCAACTGTTTGATCTGGATCTTTAACAAAGTTTTGATCAACTGCACAAATTTCTTGAAGATATTTACGCAAACGACCTTCAACCATTTTTTCAACGATTTTTTCTGGTTTACCTTCATTTAATGCTTGTTGTTTTAATACTTCTTTTTCGTGGTTAATTTCTTCTTCTTTAACTTGTTCAGAAGAAACATATTTTGGATTGATAGCTGCGATGTGCATTGCTACATCTTTAGCAGCTTCTTCATCAGTAGAACCTTCAACTACAGTTAACACACCAATGCGTCCACCCATGTGTAAGTATGCACCAAATGCATCGTTATCAGATTTAGTTCTGATTTCGAAACGACGGATGCTTAATTTTTCACCGATTGTTGAGATTGCTTCTTTCATTCTTTCATCAACTGTTTTACCACTTGATAATTTAGTTTCTAATAAAGCATCTACTGTTTCAGCTTTGCTATCAAGAATTTGATTAGCAATTTCTTTAACTAATTCTTGGAAGCCTTCATTACGAGCTACGAAGTCAGTTTCAGAGTTGATTTCAACGATAGCAGCTTCGTTTCCTTTAACTTCAACATGTACTAAACCTTCAGCTGCAATACGGTCTGCTTTTTTAGCTGCTTTAGCGATACCTTTTTCACGTAAGTAATCAATCGCTTTATCGATGTCACCATCAGTTTCTGTTAGCGCTTTTTTACAATCCATCATACCAGCGCCAGTTCTTTCACGTAATTCTTTAACAAGTTTTGCTGAAATTGCCATTAATTATTCCTCCAATATTTCTAATTGTAATAATAGATGATACCTAAATATTACCATTAAAGTCACTATAATTTCCAATACTCTAGTTAACTTTAATTATTATTTTTTATTATTTGAAAAAAGGGCGATAAGCATTACATCTTATCACCCATTTAAACTATATCTTAGTTTGATTCAACAGTAGTATTTTCTTCAGTTGATTCTGCTTCTTGAGATTCTTCTTTTTCATCTAAATTGATGTTTTGCTCTGCAGCTACTTCATCGTTAGAAACACCTTGTTGACCTTCTAAGACAGCGTCAGCCATTTTACCAGTTAATAATTTAACGGCACGAATAGCGTCGTCGTTCGCTGGGATAACATAATCAATTTCATCTGGATCACAGTTAGTGTCAACAATACCAACGATTGGAATATTTAATTTACGTGCTTCAGCAATCGCGTTGCGCTCTTTACGAGGGTCAACTACGAATAATGCTTGAGGCATTGATTTCATATCACGAATACCGCCTAAGAATTTAATTAAACGGTCGTATTCTTTTTTAAGTTCAACAACTTCTTTTTTAGGTAAAACGTCGAATAAACCGTCTTCTTCCATTTTCTCGATTTCAGAAATACGTTTAATACGTTTAGAAATTGTTTTATAGTTAGTTAAAATTCCGCCTAACCATCTTTGGTTAACGTAGAATTGACCAGCACGTTCTGCTTCAGCTTTAACTGATTCTTGTGCTTGTTTTTTAGTACCAACGAATAAGACTCTACCGCCATCTTCTGATACTTGTTTGATGAAGTTATAAGCTTCTTCAACTTTTTTCACTGTTTTTTGTAAGTCAATGATATAGATACCATTTCTTTCAGTGAAGATATATTTTTTCATTTTTGGGTTCCAACGGCGTGTTTGGTGACCGAAGTGAACACCGGCTTCTAGTAATTGTTTCATTGAAATTACTGCCATTTTAAATTCCTCCTAGTGGTTATTTACCTCCATAATAAACTCATATAAAGACAATGATTGAATTGCACCCTCTACATGTGCGTTTATTATGTGTGTATTGGCTTTATAGCCGACAATAATAATATCATACTTTTAATTGCCGTGCAACGTTAATTTATTGAATACGTCAATACGTAACACTTTCGATATTTCGAGCAATTAAAAAACTGCTGCAGATACATGTTTTAGCCTCGCAGCAGTTAAACTTCAATTTATTAGAATAATTATGCTAATACTAATTATTTATTACGTTCTAATTCTTCAAGGAATTTTTCTTTTTTAACTTTAATAAAGGTACCTTTCATCCCTAAGGATCGTGATTCGATTACACCAGCACTTTCAAGTTTACGTAATGCGTTAACGATAACTGAACGTGTGATACCTACTCTATCTGCTACTTTAGAAGCAATAAGTAAGCCTTCATTACCACCTAATTCTTCAAAGATATGCTCAATAGCTTCTTTTTCTGAATAAGATAATGAATTAATTGCCATTGTAATAGCTGCTTTATCACGCGCTTCTTTTTCAACTTCATTATGCTTCTCACGTAAAATTTCCATTCCAATTACTGTAGCAGCATATTCACCTAATACTAAATCATTTTCGTTAAAGTCATCTTTAACACGACCAAGTACTAATGTACCTAATCTTTCTCCCCCACCAAGAATAGGGAATACAGTCGTACGACTATCGTTAAATAATTCTTTGTCTTCTGGAGGGAATACTGTTAATTCATTATTAATATCAATATTTGATTCAGTTTGTCTAACATCCATTAATAGTTCAGTATACTCACTAGGAATATGTTTACTTTCTAACATGTCATTGATTCTTTGACTCTTTAAAAGTTCATTTAAACTTGAACCTAAAATTTTGCCTCTACGTGAAACAATAAATACGTTCGTTACAGTAACGCTACTAATTGTTTGAGCCACGTCTTTAAAGTCAACGGCAATACCCTTATGTTTTTGTAATAGTGTATTTAATTCTCTAGTTTTAGATAATAAGCTCATAAAATTTCTCCTTTATTTATATTATAAAATAAATGCACTTAAATCTTTATTTGTTGAAATAGATTTCAACTTATCATCAACATATTGTGGTGTTATATCTACTACAGCATTTGGCATGCTAGGTGCCTCAAATGATAAATCTTCAAGCATTTTTTCTAGGATTGTGTGTAAACGACGCGCACCAATGTTATCAGTGTCTTGGTTTACTTGATAAGCCATTTCAGCTAATCTTGTAATCGCTTCCTCGGTAAAGTTCACAGTGACCTCTTCAGTTTGGAGTAGTGCCTCATATTGCTTAATTAGTGATAGTTTAGGTTCTGTTAATATTCTGTAGAAATCATCCACAGTTAAGCTTTCTAATTCTACTCTAATCGGGAAACGACCTTGCAATTCAGGTATTAAATCGCTAGGTTTAGATACGTGGAATGCCCCCGCACCAATAAATAGCATATGTTCAGTATTTACAGTACCATACTTAGTTTGAATCATGCTACCTTCTAAGATTGGCAAGATATCTCGTTGAACACCTTGTCTTGAAACATCTTGACCACTATTAGCATTATTCGTTGCTACTTTGTCAATTTCATCAATGAAGATAATACCCATTTGTTCTGCCAACTCTAATGCCTCTTGATTCGCCGTCTCTTGGTCTATTAACTCATCCGCGAAATCATCAGCTAAAATCTTACGTGCTGTTTTAACAGGCACTTCACGTTCAACCTTACGTTTAGGCATGAGTTGATTCATCATATCTTGCATTTGCTGATTTTGATTAGTACCTAGCATTCCAAGTGCACCTGGATCTTGTTCAACTTTAATTCTAACTTTCTCTTCTTCAAGTTTACCATCTAATAATTGTTTTTTGATTTCTGAACGCTTCGTTTTAATTTCTTCAGTTGGTGTTTCTTCTTCGTCATCATCATTATTACCAAAGTTTGGAATTGCGCCACCAAATAATGACTCTAATGGATTGTTGTTATTTGATGCTTTTTTCTTCATACTTGGCACTAATAATTTAACTAATTTTTCATTTGCTTTATTAAGCGCTTCATCTTTGACCAAGTCTTTTTTTTGATCTTTAACTAGTCTTACTGCCACATCGACTAAATCACGAACCATACTCTCAACATCTCGTCCAACGTAACCTACTTCAGTAAACTTAGTGGCCTCCACTTTGATAAATGGGGCGCCAACAACTTTAGCCATACGTCTAGCTATTTCCGTTTTACCAACCCCAGTTGGACCAATCATTAAAATATTCTTAGGTGCGATTTCTTGTTTAGTTTCTTCGTCAAGCAAACTTCTTCTATAACGATTTCTTAACGCAATGGCAACTTTACGTTTAGCATCATCTTGCCCAACTATATATTCATTTAATTTAGATACGATATCTTTAGGTGTTAATTTTATACCATTTGCATCCATATCTTTTACCTCCAACCTAATATACGTCCATTTATATTCATTTCCATTTGTTTAACGTTAAAGTGTTTCCACTATAATATTATCATTAGTGAACACACAAATGTCAGATGCAACTTTCAAACTTTCATAAGCCATTTCTTTTGCTGACAAATGACTAGCATGGCGTTTCAATGCTCTTCCAGCACTTAATGCGTAGTTTCCACCTGAACCAATTGCAATTAAATCATCATCTGGTGCAATCACTTCTCCAGTTCCGCTCACCACTAATATTGCATCTTTGTCCATTACAATTAGCATTGCTTCCAATTGACGCAGTTGTTTATCCCCACGCCATTCTTGTGCTAGCTCAACAGCTGCACGTTCTAAGTTACCACTGAATTGTTGTAACTTTGTTTCGAATTTCTCGAACAATGTGAAAGCATCTGCAACACTTCCAGCAAATCCAGCAAGTACTTTCCCTTCGTATAATCTACGAACCTTACGTGCTGTTTGTTTCATAATGACTTGCTCACCAAGTGTCACTTGTCCATCACCAGCCATTGCCGCTTCACCATTGTGTCTAACAGCATAAATCGTTGTTGCATGTAATGATGTTTTACTCATTTATTTACTCTCCTTTTTCGCTCGAGGATGTGCATTTAAATATACTTTACGTAATTGTTGATTAGATACATGTGTATATCGTCCAGTGGTTGAAAGATTTACATGTCCTAATAAAGATTGTACCGTTCTCAAATCCGCTCCTTGATTAAGTAAGTGTGTTGCAAACGTATGTCTAAGTTTATGGGGATGAATTTCTGTCACTCCTGCTGTACGTTTTACAACATCATTTAATACATACCTAACGCCCCTTTCAGTTATAGGTGCGCCATTCATATTAACTAATAAATATGAATGTTTGGCATGTTGTATCGGTTTGAATTCACTTAAATATTGTTCAATACTTTGGCGACAAAATTCTCCAAACGGAACAAATCGCTCTTTGTTTCCCTTTCCTAGTACCTTGACACCAGGTAAAGACATATCAATATCTTTAAGTTGTATATTTACTAGTTCTGAAACACGTATACCAGTTGCATATAATAATTCTAAAATAACTCGATCTCGTAATCCCTTTTTAGAATCTTGAGCTACAGTTTTAAATAAAGCCTCCATCTCTTCTTCATAAAAAAACTGTGGTAAATAGTTTTCCTTCTTAGGATGAACCAGTTGAACAAAAGGATTGATGATTGTCTCATCTTGTGTCATCCAAAACTCATAGAAAGTTCTTAACGTTGAAATCTTCCTTGATACAGTAGTACGTTTCAAATTTTGCGAATATAAATAACTTAAATAATTTCGAGCATCTTTATATTCAAATTTTTTTAGGCTTAACAACTCTTGATCTAAAAAACGATTAAATTGTACTAAATCATCATGATATGATTTTAAAGTATGGTCGGAGAAATTCCTTTCAACTTTGAGCATATTTAAGAATGTAACTTGGATTTCTTCCACTTAAAAATCCCCTCCATCATATGCATTGTAGCATATAACATGAAAGGGACTAAAACAATTAGCTATAGAATTCAAAATCTTTTGAGAATTCTTTAAAACTTTGAATTGACACATTTTCTATCAATTATAAAGTTTATATTATTTTTAAAGTGTTTTCTTATAATTTTCTAAATATTCGAGTGCTCTATTTGCTTGTGCCTCGTAACGTTCTTTTTTATCTTTGATACGTTTTTCAAGTGATGGGAGTAAACCAAAATTAGCATTCATAGGTTGGAAATTCTTTTCATTTTTGGCATGTGAGATGTAATATGCCATACTGCCTATCATTGTCTCTCTTGGGAATATTACTTCACCTTTATCTAATATTTTATGAGCTAGATTGATGCCAGCAACAAGGCCACTTGCTGCACTCTCAACATAGCCTTCAACACCTGTCATTTGACCTGCAAATTGAATTCGATTTTCTTTAATCAATTCATACTTTTCATTTAACACATCAGGAGAGTTAATAAAAGTATTTCGATGCATGACACCATATCGAACGATATCTACATTTTCTAAACCAGGGATAAGGCGAATGACTTCTTTTTGAGCACCCCATTTTAAGTGTGTTTGGAAACCAACAATATTATATAGCGTGCCTGCAGCATCATCTTGTCTTAATTGAACAACAGCAAATGGACGTTTGCCTGTTTTTGGATCTTCAAGTCCCACTGGTTTCATGGGTCCAAATAATAATGTTTTACGTCCGCGTTCAGCCATTACTTCAAAAGGCATACATCCTTCAAAGTATTTTTCTTTTTCGAATTCATTTGTTGGTGCAACCTCAGCTTCAAGTACTGCATCATAAAAGCGATTGAATTCTTCTTCTGTCATTGGACAATTAAGATAAGCTGCTTCACCTTTATCATAACGTGATTTCAAATACACTTTATCCATATCTATGGATTCTTTTTCTATTATTGGAGCAGCAGCATCATAAAAATAAAGTTGATCTTTACCAGTAATGTCTACGATTTCTTTAGCTAAATTTTCAGTAGTTAATGGGCCCGTAGCAATAATCGTATACCCTTCAGGAATACTATTTATTTCTTCATTAATTACTGTAACGTTTGGATGATTTCTTAAAGTTTCAGTAATGTAACCAGAAAAATCATGTCGATCAACTGCTAATGCACCACCGGCAGGCACTCTCGCTTTATCAGCAGCAGAAATAATTAACGAGTCTAATCGTCTCATTTCTTCTTTTAGTACACCTACACCATTTGTTAAAGCATTACCACGAAGTGAGTTAGAACATACTAGTTCTGCAAATTTATCAGTATGATGCGCTGGTGTTTGTTTAACAGGACGCATTTCAATCAAATTAACCTTGATTCCTCGTTGAGCTAATTGGTAAGCAGCTTCTGAACCAGCTAAGCCTGCGCCAACAATATTTACAGTTTGACTCATGGTTTTCCTCCTTTTAATTTCTATCTATTTTTGAACTTCTTCTTTGTAATCACAGTTAGAACATATAACTTGTGAGCTACGTCCTTTTTTATGTTCCATTAAGTAATGATTACACTTAGGACAATCACGGCCAACAGGTTTATCCCAAGAAATAAAATCACATTCGGGATAATTTGAGCAACCATAGAATAATCTATTTTTCTTAGATTTTCTTTCAACAACATCTCCATCTTTACATTTAGGACATGTAACACCAATCGTTTTAATAATCGCTTTCGTATTTCTACAATCTGGGAAGTTTGAACATGCCATGAATTTACCATAGCGTCCCATTTTAATTACCATAGGCGAACCACAAACTTCGCAATCTTCACCGGCTGGTTCATCTTTAATTTCAACTTTTTCCATTTCTTCCTCAGCACGTTCAACGTCTAATTTGAAACTTCCATAAAAG
Organism: Staphylococcus sp. GDY8P85P; assembly: GCF_017892405.1. Taxonomy (NCBI): domain Bacteria; kingdom Bacillati; phylum Bacillota; class Bacilli; order Caryophanales; family Staphylococcaceae; genus Staphylococcus; species Staphylococcus sp. GDY8P85P. Next base: position 45,266 of record NZ_JAESLA010000043.1, read on the forward strand.
TTATCAATTACTTTTCTCCACCCGATATCTCCTTCAGCAATTTTATCCAATAATGTTTCCATATTAACCGTAAATTCCACATCAATAATTTCAGGGAAATAGTCCTTTACTTGTTCGTAAACGATTTCACCTAATTCTGTAGGAACAAATCGTTTGCTTTCAAGTTTGACGTAATTACGTTTTTGGATTGTATCAATAGTAGGTGCGTAAGTTGATGGTCTACCGATTTTTAGTTCTTCTAATGTTTTGACTAAACGTGCTTCTGTATATCGTGGCGGTGGTTGTGTGAAGTGTTGTGCTGGCTCAATTTGCGTCGCAGTTACTTCATCACCTTTACTTAAATTTGGTAATTTGTTTTCTTTTTCATTATCTTTATCGTCTTTGGCCTCAACATAAAGTGTCATGAAACCTTTAAATTTAATTGTTTGACCGTTCGCTCTAAATTTAATGTTATTTTGAGTAACATCTAAAGCAACCGTGTCTAGGATTGCTGGTGCCATTTGACTTGCCACAAAACGTTCCCAAATCAATTTATATAAACGATGCTGATCTCTCGTTAAGTACGATTTCATTTCATCAGGTGTGCGTAAAGTACTTGTTGGACGAATTGCCTCATGGGCATCTTGATCACCTTGTTTACCTTTCGCTGTTCGATTAGAAATATAATCTTTACCATACTTATCTTCAATATATTTTTTTGCTTCGTCTTTTGCTGTTTGTGAAATACGAGTAGAATCCGTTCGCATATATGTGATTAATCCAACTGTGCCTTGTCGTTTTAGATCGATACCTTCATATAATTGTTGTGCAAGCATCATTGTTTTTCTCGCTTTAAAATTCAACTTACGCGCTGCTTCTTGTTGTAATGTTGATGTTGTAAACGGATTAGCAGGATTTCTAGTTTTTTCCTTTTTATTCACATTTGTTATTTCAAACTTATCGCCGTCTAGTTCAGTTGTGATTTTTTCAACATCTTTTTTAGTTTTTAACTTAAATGGTTTGTTTTTATAATGAAGAAACTTAGCAGTAAATTTTGATTTTTTATATCTAAATTCACCTTCTATAGACCAATATTCTTCAGGCTTAAAGTTACGAATCTCATTTTCTCTATCGATAACTAATCTTAAAGCAACAGATTGAACACGTCCTGCTGAAAGTCCTTTTTTCACTTTCTTCCATAAAACTGGTGAAATGTTATAACCAACTAATCTATCTAAAATACGGCGTGCCTGTTGTGCATCTACTAAATTCATTTCAATGCCACGAGGGTGTTTGAAACTTTCTTTTACCGCATCTTTTGTAATTTCATTAAATACTACTCTGTTTTCTTTTGTATCATCAAGTTCTAAAATTTTTGATAAATGCCAAGCAATCGCTTCACCTTCACGGTCAGGGTCACTCGCAAGAAAGACATTTTTAGCTTTCTTAGCGTATTTTTTTAAATCTTTTACTACTGGACCTTTACCGCGAATTGTAATATATTTCGGTTCAAAATTATCTTCTACATCGACACCCATTTGACTTCTTGGTAAATCTCTAACGTGTCCCATAGAAGCTATCACTTTATACTTTTTACCTAAATATTTTTCAATGGTTTTAGCTTTTGCAGGCGACTCAACTATGACTAAATTATCTGCCAAAGTGAATTCCCCCTTGCTATTTCAATTACTAAAGATAAATGATAAACGGTCAATTTTGATTTTGTCAATGTTTAAATTCTATTTATGTGTTTTTTAAACTTATTTTAATAATATTTTTAGCTATATATTAGAAATAAATGTACATTATTTATACAATAAAACGGCTATATTTAAGAATGTTAATAATCACAAGTGATATCTTCTGCTTTAGTAACAATCATCGCTCCTTCTTGTGCACGTCTCAAATTCCCTTTCGTTAATGGGTTGAAAATTGAGCCTGGCAGTACGTATACATTTCTATTTTGTTCTAGTGCACAATCAATAGTAATTTGACTACCACTCTTAACCCGAGCTTCAGTAATTAATACACCTTTAGAAAGACCACTTATCAATCGATTGCGTTGCGGAAAGTAATAGCATCTGATACGTTCAAAGGGTGGATATTCACTTATGACTAATCCTTTTTCTTCAATTATATTGCGTAATTTTTGAGTTTCTTTGGGATAATGATGTAAATGGCCATAACCTAAGATAGCTATAGTTGGAAGATGGTATTTCAATGCGAATTGATGCGCCATACTATCGGCACCTTTCGCCAAACCAGAAATGATTGTTAAAGGAATATGCGTAAATTGTGGAAATAAGTATTGAATCGCTTTAGCAGAATACTGTGTTGCGCTTCTTGAGCCTACAACGCCTAATGTATTTAACGATGTTAGCAAGTTAATCTTACCGCGGTAAAATAATACAAATGGATAATCGTAAATTTCTTTTAATAGTTTAGGATAGTTCCCATGAAATATTGTTATAAAATTTATATTATATTGGTTAAGAAATGATAGAATATCTTTCTCGTCTAGATCATAGAATTTATTGTAACAATGGCCTTGGTGATATAGAGTATCCCAGGTTTTAATTGTGCCAATTTGGTCATTATTAGAGTAGCTAAAAAAGTCAGGATACAATCTTAATAAATGATGAAGATGTTGTGTCGTATATCCCGCCCATATCAATTTCAAAAGTATCATATCGTTGTTAATCATGAAGTCGTCTCCTTTGATAACATTATAGAATAAATATGTCTTGGCGCACATTTCAATTACAATACAATTTAGCACAAATATTCATTAACACTTAATGAGTAATTTCTACATTGAATTATGTAAACTATCCAATATAAATTAAAACAAATAAAATAATCTGAAACTTAAAAGTCTCAGATTATTTTGAAGTTATCAAGTTACATGTGTCCGCAGACGAAACGTTCAAGTTGACGTTAATTTAGTTGTTCCCAATGAGTTTTACTCATTTTCGGTATAGCTTGTATAAACATTTATTGACTGGCTTAATAAAATCCCCTACGTATTCCTCAATAAAGGCATTAAATCCTTTTTTAAATTGTTGCACACCATAATCTTCTGCTTCATTGCCAAAGTCACCAGTAATACCATAGAAATTGTACCGATGAATACCTAGTTGTTTCGCGTGACATATCATATCCCATTGTAATCGATATGCCCCCATAAATTCATTATATTTAGGATTTGAGCCACTTGATAAATAATACATTTCGTGATTGTTATAAATAAACAATGCAGCAGCTAAATCAAGTAAAGTACCATCTGTAATGATTAATTGCTCAGTTTTTGCTATTTTGTTATAAAGGCTCTCTAACTGTTGATTTAATTGGTGATATTTTGTTTTTGTCTTTTTTGAATTTGCATTTACTTTTAATGATTGTTTAATTTCAGTCATTTCCTCTTCTAATTCTATCGCATGTTGTTTTAATAGATTTATATACTTATTTAAATCAATATAAGCTAACTTTATACATGCTTTATCGCCATAAATTTCAAGCATTTGTTTGAAATAAGGTTCTTCTTGAAAATGAAAACCATGTTTTTCTTCAGCCATGTGAAACAGTCGATAAAATCTACTCGTTTCTTTAATTGATAAAGTTTTAATTTGTACACCCATTTCAATTGTCTTCATAATGTTACGTCTTGTTTGATATGACATGTCTTTTAATAATTGTTGTTCACTTTTATCTTTTAAATCTAATATAGAATGCCATCTTATTTGACTCATCGATGAATAACCAGTTGTAAAACCTTGATGTTGGTATCCTAATTTATGCATTACCTTAAACCACTGTTTATTGTTAAAGTGTTCTATAATCTCACCATCAGCACTTCTTATATTCTCCAAGACATAAGGATCAACGAGTATGAAAACACCTCTTCGCATACGTACATAATGCGTTAATTTTCTAAAGAAAAATTCAACTAACGCTAAATTAGTATAATCCATCACCGGTCCTCGATGGGTATAAAAATATTTAAACACCTTAAATATACGAGCATCAGTTAATAAACAGGCAGCAATAACAGTGTTATTTTCCTTTACTCCGACAAGGTGAGCACCTAAATGTCGGTCCTTACGATATATGTATAAATCATTTACCTGTGTATAATGTGAAAAATGATGATCTACGAATGTATTAAATTCTTCTATGCTAAGCTTTGTAAAAATCATATTTAAAACTCACTTCCAATCATTTATGATGGCCCTAATATAAGATACGTCTTCAGTACAAATCATAAATTCAAAGTGGTCTTATTATTAAATGTTGTCGTTTCATGTTGTTCTCTCCTATCATTCATACACTATAAATATAATATCGCTATTAAATAAAAAAACAAATAAATTTCTCGAAATTTATTATAAAAAGAGATGTATTTTAAAACAAAATAACTCCGTTCAAAGTATTTAGAAGTTATAATACTTTGAACGGAGTATAGTGGATCATTTATTGATTTACAATCTCATTATTTAATTGTTAATAATTCTTCATAGATACCAGCGTCTTTAGCTGCTTCGATTAATGTTGTACCGATTTCTGAAGGTGTATCAGCAGTTTTGACACCACAATCATTTAATGTTTTAATCTTTTCGGCTGCTGTACCTTTACCACCAGAGATGATTGCACCAGCGTGACCCATACGTTTGCCTGGAGGCGCTGTTTGACCGCCAATAAATCCAACAACTGGTTTATTCATATTAGCTTTAATCCATTCAGCAGCTTCTTCTTCCGCTGTACCACCGATTTCACCAATCATTACTACAGCTTTCGTGTCTTCATCTTCATTAAATGCTTTAAGCACGTCGATAAAGTTTGTACCATTGACTGGGTCGCCACCAATACCTACAGCTGTAGTTTGACCAATACCTTCTTCAGTCAATTGATGAACTGCTTCATATGTTAATGTACCAGAACGAGATACAACACCAACGTGACCTTTTTTATGAATATAGCCTGGCATAATACCAATTTTACATTCATCAGCAGTAATAACACCTGGACAGTTAGGTCCTACTAAACGTGTTTTTCTACCTTCTAAATAACGTTTAACTTTGACCATGTCTACAACAGGAATATGTTCAGTGATACAAATTACCATATCTAAATCTGCATCCGCAGCTTCTAAAATAGAGTCCGCAGCAAATGGCGCTGGAACATATACTACAGATACATTAGCACCTGTTTCTTCTTTAGCTTCAGCAACAGTGTTATAAACAGGCACGCCTTCAACCACTTGTCCACCTTTACCTGGTGTTACCCCTGCGACAATTTGTGTGCCATAATCAAGCATTTGTTTTGTATGGAAAAGGGCAGTAGACCCTGTAATACCTTGTACCATTACTTTAGTATTCTTATCTATAAATACACTCATCTTAGTGTTCCCATCCTTTCCTTACGCTTCTTTAACAAGCTTAACAATTTTTTGTGCACCTTCAGCCATAGTAGCTGCTGGTTCAATTGCTAAACCTGATTCATTTAAGATTTCTTTACCGCGTTCTACATTTGTTCCTTCTAAACGGACAACTAGTGGTAAAGTTAATTCAACTTCTTTAACTGCTGCCACAATACCTTCAGCGATAACATCACATTTCATGATTCCACCGAAGATGTTTACAAAGATACCTTTAACATTGTCGTCACCTAAGATGATTTTGAATGCTTCAGTAACTTTTTCTTTTGTAGCACCGCCCCCTACGTCTAGGAAGTTAGCCGGATTTCCACCAAAATGATTAATTGTATCCATTGTAGCCATAGCTAAACCAGCACCATTAACCATACAACCAATATCTCCATCTAATGCAATGTATGATAAGTCATATTTAGATGCTTCGATTTCTTTTGGATCTTCTTCTTCTAAGTCTCGTAATTCTTGAATATCTTTATGTCTAAATAATGCGTTATCATCGAAATTAATTTTAGCATCTAACGCTAAAACCTCACCGTCTCCAGTAGTAACTAATGGGTTAATTTCAACGATTGAGCAGTCTTTTTCAATAAATACATTGTATAGAGAAATTAAAAATTTCGCTGCTTTGTTAATTGATTCTTTTGGAATATTAATATTGAAAGCAATACGACGCGCTTGATATGGTGATAAACCAACAACTGGATCGATTGTTTCTTTGAATATTTTTTCTGGTGTTTTAGCAGCAACTTCTTCAATTTCAGTACCGCCTTCTTCTGAAGCCATTAAAGTAATGCGATCAGTTGCACGATCAATAACAAAACCTACGTAATATTCTTTTTGAATATCGCAACCTTGTTCAATGTACAAACGTTTTACTTCTTTACCTTCAGGACCAGTTTGATGTGTGACTAATTGCTTACCTAATAATTCATTGGCATAAGTTTCAACCTCAGATAATGATTTAGCAATTTTAACTCCACCTGCTTTACCTCTACCCCCAGCGTGGATTTGTGCTTTAACCACATAAACCTCAGTGTCTAATTCTTTTGCCTTCTCCACTGCTTCTTCAGCAGTAAATGCAACTCGTCCTTCTGGAACGGCTACGCCCATAGAACGAAATATTTCTTTACCTTGATACTCGTGGATATTCATCTTCCATCCTCCTACTTCTTAGGTTAAGTTCAGTTATAATTATAGAAAATGAAAGCGCTATTGTAAACTGAAAGTATTCTACTTTTTGCAATTAATTTAAAATTCAAATAATTACGTCATAGATTTGATTGGTTCGAAGCTGCGTCGATGATGAGGCGTAATGCCATAGTTATCTAAACCTTCTAAGTGTGCTTTCGTTCCATAACCAACATTTTTTTCAAATTCATAACCTGGATATTCCTCAGCAATTTCTCTCATCAAATCATCTCGATATTCTTTTGCCATTATACTCGCTGCAGCAATTGATACACTCTTAGCATCACCTTTAATAATCGATGTTTGAGGGATTTGAGTGTCTAAAGCCATTGCATCAATGAGTAAATGGTCTGGCTGATTTACCAGTTGGGTCAAAGCTCGATTCATTGCTATTTTGGTTGCATTATAAATATTGAATTGATCAATTTCTTCAGGACTTGCTATACCATAGGCATATTCAAGTACACCCTCTTTTAGTTGTGCATTTAGCACTCGTCTTTTAGTCGCTGATACTTTCTTAGAGTCATCTAAACCTAAATAGCGATGACCTTGATTTAATATAACCGCACACGCAACCACGGGTCCTGCAAGCGGACCGCGACCCACTTCGTCAATCCCACAGATTAATGTTTGAGGATTGGTAGCTAACAACGCATCCTCAAATTGATTCATTTGATCATAGTGGTCGACAATGTCTTGTTCTTTAAGCAGTTGTTTACGACGTCTTGATATAGCTTGGTGTACACCTTTACGGGTGTCTTGGTTAAATTCATGCTGCTCTAATTCATCTAATGAATGTATGTCAGCTAATATACGTTTAATTTCATTTATTGTCTGTGTCATTTTCTAATTCACACTTCATTTCTGAATATAAGTCGAAACAATATGTACCAATTTTAGCATTGCGTACATCGTTAATGATAAGTTCAATAACCGCTTCATAATCGACTTCATTTCCTCTTTGTAAAAGACCGCGTCGACGACCAATGTCATCAAACCATTCTAATATTTCGGCATCTGCAGGTACATCAATTTTATAATGTTGTTTAAATCCATCTAAATCATGATGAATTAAAAATTGTAGACCATAGATTGCAACTTCATCTAAATGTACGATGCTATCTTTAATCGCACCCGTTAGACTTAATTTCTTCCCAACCGTTTCATCTTCAAATTTAGGCCATAAGATACCAGGTGTATCTAACAATTGTAGCGACTGTCCTACTTTAATCCATTGTTGTTGTTTTGTCACACCAGGTTTATTACCAGTTTGAGCAATATTCTTTCTTGCTAATTTATTAATTAATGTCGATTTACCCACGTTAGGTATCCCCACAATCATAGCTCTAATGGCCCTTGGTTTAAGACCTTTAGCTTTTTCACGCTCAAACTTTTCTTTTGTTGCAGCAATCGCCGCAGTTTCGACGCCCTTTAAATTTTTACCATGTTTTGCATCGACTGCAACAGGATAATATCCTTTGTCTATAAAGAAGCTTTCCCATTTCTGCATCTCATTTAAATTAGCCATATCTTTTTTATTGAGAATAACCACACGTGGTTTCTGTTTAATTACTTCATCAATCATTGGATTACGAGAACTATATGGAATTCGTGCATCAACTAATTCAAATACAACGTCTACTTTCTTCAGTTGTTCTGTAACTTCTCTTTTAGCTTTTGCCATATGTCCTGGATACCATTGTATTGTCATTGATTGTCACCTTACTTTCTTTATATTTTACTTTAACTTGTTGATTATAATTGAAATTATAAATAAGAGCCACTGTTTAATTGGTTCACCCTTTATTTTAGCATTCATCATTTAAAACGAGAAAGTGCAATAAAAGGAATCATGATAAAAAGCATAATTACTTTTATTCATATGAACTATCCCCTACAATTTAAATGTACTATTTTAATTTCAATCCGATTATTAGAGGTAAGTTATGAAGAAAATATTTATATATATAGGTATATTTTTTACTTTGTCACTCTTAGGACATAGCTATATTATTTACCGCTTCATTCATGACGGTATATTATTTACAGGGCCAAATGATGGTATTGAACAGATGGTACCGATTCAGATGTTTTTATTTGAAAAGTGGAGTCACGGTAACCTCTTTTATGCTTCTGATTTTGGATTAGGTGGAGACTTTTTCACTGATTTAAGTTATTACTTTTCAACGAACATACTATTTATTATCAATGTTCTATGTATCATACTATTAAAAACGATCATACATATAAACACACAAGGCTTACTATTTTGGATGGTAAATGCACTCGTTATCTCTATAATTAAAGCTGCAATTGCAATGTATTGTACCTATCTTTATAGCAAGTACTTATCACGTAATACGTGGATAAGTCTTATTATGGCGTTTTTATTTGTCATGTCGCCACTATATTATCGCTTTACAGTGTATTGGCCATTCTTTAGTGATGTCTTCATTTGGTTGCCGTTACTCATGCTCTCGATTGAACGCGTGCTTCAAAAACAGAAATTGGGTCTTTTCATTGTTACAGTCACACTGATCATGATAAATAATTTCTATTTTGCATATTACCTTTGTCTAATAGGTGCAGGTTACATTCTTATTCGTATCATCTTTAGACATTCAAAAGATATTATTTCACGCGGTAAAGCGATAATATTATTTGTAATTAGTGCTATTTTAGGGTTAGGTAACAGTTTATTTATGTTTTTCCATGGTGTTCAAAGCTTCCTAAACAATCGTCGTGTCCCCTTCTCTGGAACGGTGGATACCTTTGAAAAGCTGAATATTAATACAAATATCTTCTTTGATAACTATTTAATTGTGTTACTCTTCTTAACAATTCAAGCGCTATTATGCTTTAAGCTTTATAAACATTACTACTATCGCTTATTCGCCATGTTAACACTAGTGTTTATCTTACTCAGCTTTGTGCCATTTATTGATCAGGTGTTTAATGGATTTTCCGCACCACAAAAACGCTGGCATTTTATACTTTCATTCAATTCAGCAATGTTAATTGGGTTATTCATGAAATATTTTAGAACATTAAAAATTAAAACTTACGTATTTAGTAATATTATTGCTGAACTCATCATTTTTGCCAGTGCGATTACGTATCATAAATTTGTAGCTTGGCTTATCCTTGTACCAATCGTTTCAATTATAGGTTTACTTATTTTAATTTTAAAAGACAGATATTACCGTATTAATTTAAGTTATATTTTTGGAATATCTATTCTCTTACTCAACATAATGGTTTCTTTCGTCTTTATTAAAAATCAAATTTATTTTAAAGATCATGAAGAACGTGCGAATACGTTTTATATTAACTCAAGTTTATATAGTTCAGATTTACAACGTTCTTTAGTCAATATAATGAATAACAGTAAAAGGGAAGATGAACGTATTGATTGGCGTGTAAATGAACAGGATAATACACCGATGTATCAACACTTTAAGGGATTGAGTTTGTATTCTAGCATCTTCCATCATAATATTCTGGATTACTATTACGATGCCCTTAAAATCAATCTTGCCGAAGAATCGTTAAGTCGCTATCAATCAACAAATGGTCGACAAAATATCGCAAGCCTTTTCTCCGTACGCTATATGATGTTGAAAGATTACCAAGGCAATTTGCCTGCTTATTTTAAAAAAATTAAAACAAGTGGACAATACACTATATATGAAAATTCACTTAACTTACCAAGCGTAAAAGTAACAAACAACATCTATCATTCTAAATCTTTAAACACAGCTATCGATCGAGAACATGCAATGTTGGACGGTGTCGTAATGGATAATAAAGGTACGTCTTATAAATCATCGTCGCCGAATTTATTATCGAAAGTCGATATGCAACATCAGAATATTAAACTTAATGGTAAACATCGCTATAAAGTTACCGGTGAACAAGGTGGCACAATAAAACTACATTTACCGAAACATTTACGTGATAAATACGATGACTTTTATTTAACTATGAAGATTAAGCGAGGCAATCCTGATAGTAATTACACAGTTGCGATTAATAATTATGCTAATCATCGCTTATTTAACAACTCTACTTATCGTACAGGGGTAGATACGCAACTTTATCGAGCACAACCAGATAAAAATGGTGATATTACGATAACCCTTTCACCTGAGGGCGAATTTTATATCGATTTACAACAATTAAATGGTGAAAATTATGATACGCTTAAAAAGGCACATCGGGATGCTCATTTTAGTGCTGGTTATAAGGATATTAAAAATGGTGTTCAAGTCAATCTTAATCATCATGATGGTGGTATTGCTGCCATTAATATTCCTTACCGTAAAGGTATGCATGCGTACGTAGATGGTGCACCTGCCAAAGTTCAGAAAGTTAATTATATGATGACTGGTGTTTCAGTCAATAAAAATGCTAAGAAGATTGTCATCAAATATCAACCACCTTACTGGAATACTATGATTATCACATCACTCATAAGCATGCTTTTAAGTGCTATATTTATTAAAAATGGTAATTTAAAAAAACGAAAGATGAGGAAGTAAATTGATTAAAAAAATATGGTCGAAACCCTTATGGACATTTGGTTTTATTTTTATCATAGCTAATATCGTAACACTAACGATTTATTATCCGTTTATACGCGATTATCTTAAAGATGGTGTAGTGTTTAGTGGATCTGGCGATGGCTTTAGACAAATGATGCCATTTCAATTATATTTATATGAACATTACACACACTTAAAAGGATTTTACGATCACTCATTTGGACTGGGTGGGGATTATGTAAAAGGTTTAGCTTACTATTATTCCTTATCCCCCATCATGTGGGTTAATTTTATTTTTGTATGGATTGGCGAGCAATTATTTCATTGGCAACCGCACAATATCCGCTTTTGGCCAACAAACCAACTCATTGTAGCTTATGTCCGTACGATAATCACTTTTATTTGTGCATTTTATTATTTTAGATATTTAAGATTAAAATCTGTACCTCTATTAATAGCAACACTACTATATGGTGCATCAACAGTCGTATTATATTACAATTTCACATGGTCATTTTATGGCGACCTATTAATTGTATTACCATTATCTTTATGGGGAATGGAACGCTTTTTCCAACGTAAGAAGATTGGTTTGTTTATTTTTGCAGTAGCGATTACACTCTTTTCAAATTTCTATTTTACTTATTATCAAGCCATTGTGTTAGGTATTTATTTCATTTTGCGAGTTGTGTTTCAATATCGCTATGATATCGTATCACGCTGGCAAAAATGTTACTTATTAATTATTGGTGCTATGTTTGCGCTTTTATCAAGTATATTAGGATTTTACACTGGTGTATCATCATTCTTAAATAATGATCGTCAACAAAATTCAGAATTTAATATTTCTTTGTTTACTGATTTAACCAAAAATAATTATTACATATTTTCAAATGGTTTCTATGTCACAATTTCACTTGTCGCACTCGTGGCATTGTTAACGCCAAAATTATACAAACACTACTACTATAAAGTTTTTGCGATTATAACTTGGTTCTTACTTATTGGTTCATTATCACAATACTTTGATAGTGCTTTTAACGGTTTCTCTTTACCGCAACGTCGCTGGGTTTATTTCTTAGTGTTATCTACAAGTGGACTTATTGCGTTATATATTCATCATTTATCTGAAATAACAATGAAACAATATTTATTTGCTGCTATACCTGTATTTATTGCAGGATTGTGCCGATACATCATTGCCGATGATTTTGTGGATTGGATGCCTATAGCATTATTTATCATCATTGTATTAGGTTTAATCATTTATCGTAAATCTCTACTTAAGCAACCAATAATCATGTTATCGTTGATTGTGCTCTTTTTCGGTCAGCAAATTGTAATGACACATGATTCAAGACAAAGAACAATAAATCCATATGCAACGACAATCCATACTTTAAATGATCCATCATACTTTGATGACACAATTGCCAAAAAAATCGATACGATCACACAGCATCAAAATGACCCATTTCATCGTATCGATTATATGTCAGCATACGCACTAAATTCACCATTTATTTATCACTATAATGGTATATCGCTATATTCTAGCATTTTTGATGGCGATATATTGAAATATTATGATAAGTTAATGCAAATCAATATGCCTGTGGATAAAAATAGCACGTATCGCTTTTTGGGAAATCGTGTGAACTTAGCTGCGTTATGGAATGTTCAAGATCGTTTACGTCATCCTGAAGATCAAAATATGCCCTACGGATTTAAAAAGAAAGATACCATTTTGAATGGTAAAGATACGCTCATCCACTCCGAAAATACGATTGACTACCCAGCAGCTCATGTGACGAATCGAATTTATAATTCTAATGATTTAAAGTCACCATTAGATCGTGAACAAGCAATGTTAAAAGGCATCGTGTTAAATGGTCAGCCAGAGAAAGCGAATACTTCATTTAAATCAAATCAAAACTTGTTAGACAAAGCGAACATGTCGACAAATGATTCAACATGGCACAATCACAACCATCTTACTGTGCATAAGGATAATGGAGGTGTTACGTTATCTTTACCTAAATCAGTCGCTAATCAATATAAAGATATGTATGTGGAAATGGATGTCGAATTGCTGTCGCCTGACAAAGCGCATTCAGTCGGTGTAAACGAATATTCACAAAGCCGAAATAAACTAAGTTATAAATATCGACGTTTTGTCACTCCTGTTACAATGCGCGTAAAAGCATCTAATAAACTTAATATTCAACTATCTAAAGGTCATTATCGTTTATCTGTTAAAGGCATCTATGGTGAAGATTACAGTACTTTACAAAAAGCATCTAAAGACGTTACACCTGTGAAGGTTAAAAGCATGAGAAATGGTTATATTGTTCATAAACCCAAAAATGCATCAGGCTATGTTGTCCTACCAACTGTATATGTAAAAGGCATGCATGCACACGTAGATGGTAAAGATGTACCCGTACAACAAGCCAATGGTATGATGACGGCAATACCGGTAAATAAAGGCGATAAGGTGATTAAAGTCTCTTATACCCCGCCGCATTTTTATCTACTTACCATTTTAAGTATCATCGGCGTTATAGGTAGCGTACTATTTAGCTTATGGGTAAAAAGAAAACAATAAACTGAAATAAACAACTACGTCTAAGGTCAGACTTCAAAATTTTAAATACAATAAATAAAAGCTTCCAATCTCAACTTGAAAAAGAAGATGATTGGAAGCTTTGTTAGTAAGACAAACGTTGTAACTAACCTTTATCTTATTCATATACTCAATTTGCTGATTAACGAATTTCTTGGATTCTAGCAGCTTTACCACGTAAACTACGTAAGTAGTATAATTTAGCACGACGTACTTTACCACGACGTTTAACTTCGATTTTTTCGATTTTTGGAGTGTGTAATGGGAATGTACGTTCCACACCTACACCTGAAGAAATTTTACGAACTGTGAAAGTTTCAGAAATTCCTCCACCACGGCGTTTGATTACAACACCTTCGAAAACTTGGATACGTTCACGTGAACCCTCAACGATACGTACGTGTACACGTAAAGTGTCACCAGTACGGAATGTTGGTAAGTCTGTACGTAATTGTGATTTAGTAACTGCTTCGATTAACTTATGATTACTCATTGATATACTCTCCTTCAACCTATGTTCTTGCCTAGACATTCATATAGCAGCGGACCATAGTGATATTTAGTGTCTTTTCACACTTGATATATATTAGCATAATACTACTTGTTTTTCAATTGCTTTTTATAGCTTTCTATTATTTTTTTATCTTCTTCTGTTAGAGGATAATGATCAAGTAAGTCCGGTCGCTTATTAAACGTCCGAATTAATTTTTGTTCATGTCGCCATTGTTCGATATTTGCATGATTACCTGACAACAATACATCTGGAACAGTCATATCCTCAAATACTCTAGGACGTGTATATTGTGGAAACTCTAGAAGTCCATCTGAAAAAGAATCATCTTGATGTGACTGTTGATTACCTAATACGCCAGGAATTAATCGTACAATTGCATCTGTCATCGTCATGGCAGGCAATTCGCCTCCAGTTAACACATAATCTCCCATTGAAATTTCATCTGTCACAAGATGTTCTCTGATACGTTCATCATAACCTTCATAATGTCCGCAAATAAATACAATATGTTCTGCTTTACTTAGCTCTTGTGCAATACTTTGAGAGAATGGTCTACCTTGAGGACACATTAAAATCACACGCGTCTGTTCAGTACGTTGCAAGTCTTTCATAGCATTGAAAACCGGCTCTGGTTTTAATACCATACCTTGCCCGCCACCAAATGGATAATCATCTACTTGATTATGTTTATTGATAGCGTAATCTCTGAAATTAATTGTATTTACACTAATAATTTCTTTATCTTGCGCTCGTTTTAAAATGGAGTGATTGAGTACGCCATCAAACATCTCTGGAAATAAAGTTAAATAGTCAATTTTCATTAGTCTAACAACCCTTCCATAGGTGTTATGTGGATGGTTTTATTTTCAATGTCAATGGCCTTAACAACATCAGCTATATAAGGAATTAGGTATTCTTTATCACCTTTAACGACCCAAACATCATTTGCGCCAGTTTCAAAAATATTGATGACTCGCCCAATAGGTGTCTCTTCATCATCAAACACGGTGCATCCTATAATATCTGAATAGTAAAACTCATTCTCTGCTAATTCAATATCTTCGTGATCGCGTTCTTGATATAAGAAGTCACCTTTATACTGTTCAACTTCATTAATGTTATTAATGTCTTTAAATTTAAGCATATGGAAACCTTTGTGTACACGATACGATGTGACCGTTAATTGAATTTCATTGTTATTATGTTTTACTGTTAATACTTCACCAGGTTGAAAACGCGTTTCTGTAAAGTCAGAATTCGATTTGACTTTGACTTCACCTTTAATACCGTGAGTGTTTACAATTTGACCCACTTCAACTTGCATAGTCGCACCTCTCTTAATACATTAATTTATTTCTTTCATATTAACATGAATATTTCAGTATTGAAAAAGGCGCCACGAAATGGCGCCTTAAGAAACTTTGTATTAAAGTTTAAGCTAAATTATTTAGCGTGTTTTTGTTCATCAAAAGTTTTTAAAATACCTTGTTTAGATAAGATATTATGAACTGTATCAGTTGGTTTAGCACCGTCTTTTAACCATTTTAATGCTAATTCTTCGTCAATTTTAACTTCTGGAGCATTAACACTAGCTGGGTTGTAAGTACCGATTTGTTCGATAATACGACCATCACGTGGTGAACGTGCGTCTGCAACTACGATACGATAGAATGGATTTCTTTTTGAACCTAAACGAGTTAAACGAATTTTAACTGCCATATATAAAACTCTCCTTTAAATCTTTTACTTTTTATTTTCTACAAGAAATAATATTAACAGTAACTTGATTATTTGTAAAGACTTTTTTCTTTACCTAAAGCCCCACTTCTAAATTTATTTAGTTAGTGGGACTTACGCACTAGCTTTAGCTAGGGTGTTCCTTTATCTAGGTTTATGAAATAAACCGTAGATTTGGTTATGGGAGTGAGATAGAATTTTAAATTCGTCCACCCCAGATTGCTTAGCTTGTAGAATTTCTTAACGAAATTCTCTGTGCTGGGGCCCGGCCCCCCCTCGCACAGTTGATTAGGTGCTTGAAATATTTTATTTCAAGTCCAATCAACCACTGCGTTAGAGCTTTAGCTCAGGCGAACCTTTAGCTGGGTTTATGAAATAAATCGACATAAAAATATCGAGCGCTTATCAAAAAGCGTCCGATATTTTTGAATCACTAAAATGGTAAGTTCATGCCTTTTAACATATTTTCCATTTGACTTCGTTTACCTTTTTTACCTTTACGACCAACACCACTAAATTGTTTCATCATTTTCTTCATATCATTAAATTGTTTCATTAAGCGATTCACTTCTTGTAATGAACGACCTGAACCTTTAGCAATACGTTTTTTTCTAGAAACATTTAAGACTGCTGGATTTTCTCTTTCACTTGGTGTCATAGACTGGATAATCGCCTTAATATGGTCAATTTGTTTTTCATCCATATTAAGCTTATCCATGCCTTTCATTTTGTTCATTCCAGGAATCATTTTCATAATATCATCCAGTGGGCCAAGGTTTTTAACTTGATCCAATTGTTCAAGAAAATCATCCAATGTAAATGTTGAATTACGCATTTTTTGTTCTAAGTCTTTAGCTTTTTCTTGGTCAACATCTTGTTGTGCCTTTTCGATAAGACTTAGTACATCTCCCATACCAAGTATACGAGAAGCCATTCGCTCTGGGTGGAAGAGTTCAAGTCCATCCATCTTCTCACTCATACCAACAAACTTAATTGGCTTTTGTGTTACTGAACGAATTGATAACGCTGCACCACCACGCGTATCGCCATCTAATTTAGTCAATGTAACGCCAGTCACATCTAATTGATCATCGAATGATTGTGCAACATTAACTGCGTCTTGACCAGTCATTGCATCCACAACCAACATAATTTCATTTGGTTTAGAAATTTCTTTAACTTCTTGTAATTCATTCATCAATGCTTCATCAATATGCAAACGACCTGCTGTATCAATGATTACAAAATCTAAATGTTCTTCTTTAGCATGCTTTAATGCGTTTTCCACGATTTGTTGTGGTTTGACTTGATCACCTTCACTATATACAGGCACATCAAGTTGTTTACCTACAGTTTGTAATTGATTAATTGCAGCTGGGCGATAAATATCTGCAGCTACTAACATAGGTTTTTTATTGTATTTCTTACGCATTAATAATGCTAATTTACCGGCAGTAGTCGTTTTACCTGCACCTTGTAAACCAACCATCATCACAACAGTTGGTGGCTTGTTCGCCATTTTAATCGTTGCGTTTTCGCCACCCATTAATTGTGTTAATTCATCTTGTACAATTTTAATGACTTGTTGACCAGGTGTTAATGATTGCATTACATCTGATCCTAAGGCACGTTCTGACACAGTTTTCACAAATTCTTTAACTACTTTAAAGTTTACATCGGCTTCTAATAATGCTAATCGTACTTCTCTCATCATAGCTTTAATATCAGCTTCTGTGACTTTACCCTTACCACGCATTCTTTGCATCGTAGCTTGTAAGCGATCGGATAATCCTTCAAATGCCATACCAAATGCCCTCCTTTATATATCTGTTTATTCTAATTCTTCTAATTGATTAATATATTGTTCTAACGCTGTAGCATCATTTAAAGATTGTTTCATTGCTTCATAAATGTTACGACGTTGTTCGAATTTTTCATATAAATTCAACTTAGATTCATAATCTTCAACTAAATCGCCAGTTCTTCTTATATTATCATAAACTGCTTGTCTACTCACATCAAATGTCTCGGCAATTTCACTTAATGAATAGTCTTTTAAATAGAATAACTCTAAATAATTTCTTTGCTTATCAGTTAATAACGTTTGATAGAAATCAAACAAATAATTCATTCGTAATGTTTTAACTAAATCATTTTTCCCCATGTGGATGATCCTCGTTATTAAAATCTAATTCAGCAACTTCATCTGGAATATCTTCATTTTGTTCTATCATATCTGCAAATAATCCATAAACGTAGCTTTCTGGGTTAAATGGTTGCAAGTCGTCAAGTTTTTCACCTAAGCCTACATATTTAACTGGGATATGAAGTTCATTTCTAATTGCAAGCACAATACCACCTTTAGCCGTACCATCCAATTTAGTTAATACGATACCTGATACGTTTGTAACTTCTTTAAATGAACGTGCTTGAGATAGGGCGTTTTGGCCTGTTGTTGCATCTAAACACAATAAAGCTTCATGAGGTGCATCTGGTACAGCTCTGCTAATAACACGCTTCATTTTATCTAGTTCTTGCATTAAGTTTGATTTATTTTGTAAACGTCCTGCAGTATCACAAATTAAAATATCGACGCCTTTATTTTTAGCCGCATTGATTGCATCATAAACAACTGCTGCAGGGTCAGACCCCTCACTTTGGCGTATAACTTCAACACCTACTCGATCACCCCACACTTGTAATTGATCAATAGCACCAGCTCTGAATGTATCTCCAGCTGCAAGCATTACTTTTTTGCCTTCCATTTTATATCTATGTGCAAGTTTACCGATAGTAGTTGTTTTACCTACGCCGTTTACACCAACCATTAAAATGACGTTTAATCGGCCATCTTCAAGATTCATAGCTTCAGATTGATCGTCTTCTTGATGATATATTTCAACAATCTTTTCGACAATGACTTCACGTAAATCTTCCGTTTCCTTAATATTACGACGTTGTGCCTCCGTACGTAATTCTTCTGTTAATTGCATCACTGTGTTGAAACCAACGTCGGCAGTAATTAACATTTCTTCAAGTGCTTCGAAGAAATCTTCATCAACCGTTCTATAACGTGCGATTAAATTATTAAGTTGTTCTTGGAAGTTCTGACGTGATTTTTCAAGACCTGCTTTAAACTTAGCACCCATTTTTTGTGCTTCAATTTCTTCAAAATCTTCAATCGAGATTAAACCATCATCATCAAAATCTGCTTCACTTAACTTACGTGGTTTCTTCTTAGGTGCCGGTTGTGATATTTCTTCATTATCATCACGTGATGTGCTACTCTGCTCACTTTCATCTTGTGATAATTCTTGTTCTATATCTTCCGTTGATTTCGTAGAAAATTTATCTTTTAAACGTTTAAAGAAACTCATGCTTGTTCCTCCTTCATGACCTCATCAATAGTATTTAAGTTAACACTTACTAATTTTGAAACCCCTGATTCTTGCATTGTCACACCATACAAACGATCTGAATATTCCATTGTCCCTTTTCGATGCGTAATCACAATAAATTGTGTTTGCATTGATAACTCTTTTAGAAATTGTGCGTATCGAATGACATTTGCTTCATCAAGTGCCGCTTCTACTTCATCTAGTATAACAAATGGTGCAGATCGTACTTTCAAGATAGCAAATAGCAATGCGATTGCACTTAAAGCACGTTCACCACCACTTAACAACGACAAGTGTTGTAATTTTTTGCCTGGCGGTTGAACAATAATATCGACACCAGCTGATAAATAGTCATCATCTGTTAATTCTAATTTAGCATGTCCTCCACCAAATAACGACTGAAATACTGTCGTAAAATGAGATTGAACCTGTAAAAATGTCTCTTTAAAACGACCCTTTACTTCTTGATCCATCTCATTAATAATTTGCTCAAGTGTCTGTTTCGCTTCACGCAAGTCTGTGCGTTGTTCATCTAAGAAAGTATAGCGCTCATTTAACTCTTCAAATTGTTCAATCGCATTAATATTAACAGGGCCTAATTCATCGATTGACATTTTAGTTAATTTAACTTTCTTTCTTAGCGACTCAATTGGTGTTTCCGAGAAGAATTCATCTCTGGCACGTTCGACTGTTAATTGATATTCATCATTTAAATGATCAATGGCATGATGAATTAATACATCTAATTTTGATTGTTGCGCTTTGATATCCTGATAGAAACTTTCTATTGATAATAAATCTTGATGGCATTCTTGTAACTGTGCTTCATGTATTTCCACATCTTCATTGACATCTACACGTTGCTTTTTCAAATCTTTTAATTGATTAGTAATCGATTGTCGTGAATTTTCCTTAGATTTAATCTCTTGTTGTAATTTATCAAATGCTTGTTCACCCATCATTTCGTCAGAATTAAAGAGTTTAATCTTGTCTTCAACGTTCGTTAACTGTTGATTAATCGTTGCAATCCGTTTATCTGTACGGGTTAATGCCCCTTTTTGCGCATGAATTCGTTCTTTAATAACTGCTAAATCAGAGCGTTTTTGGTTTAATTGCTGTTGTACTTGCGTAGTCGTCTCTTTATCTTCCTTAGATAATTGCGTATAACGTTCAATGTCCGTTTCAAGTTGTTTTAACTTACCTTGAATAATAGATAAACGTGCTTGCTTTTCATTTAAAGTTACACGACTATTTTCACTTTGGTAACCGTCATTCTTTTCAAACTCAAATTCTTCATGCTCATCTTTAATATGTGCTTCTTGTGTTTTAAGACGGTCTAATGCTAACGCTTCGTTATGTGATTGTTCTTTCACTTCATTATATTGTTGACTCAAATTAAAATACGTTTCACTTAACTGCTCGACGTCATCTTTTTGATTTTGCAATTGTTTTTCAAAATCTTTAGTTTGCGATTCATAATTTTTTAATTGGTCACGCATTGTAGTGAGTTCATCTTTTTGTGATAAAATGCTCTTCGTCTTACGCGCACCACCACCAGTCATAGAACCTCCAGGATTGACAATATCGCCTTCTAAAGTAACGATACGTGTTTTATATTGAATCGCTCTCGCCAGTTCATTAGCATGCTTTAGATTATCTACAATAATAGTCGTACCAATTAAATTTTCAACTACGGCTTGATATTGCGCATTCACTGTTATTGCATCAGAAGCAACATTAATATAACCAGCTGTACTTTCAGCAATTTGACGAATATGATGAGATAGCTGTCTTGATTTAATGACATTTAATGGCAAGAATGTTGCTCTACCAAGTCCTTTTTGCTTTAAGAATTGGATTGCCTGGCGACTATCTTTTTCGTTGTCAACGATGATATGTTGCAATGAAGCGCCTAATGCGGTCTCAATTGCCTGTGTCAATTCTGATGGTACAGAAATCACTTCTGCAACTGCACCATGAATACCTTGTAAGCTATCATTTTTAGCTTTTAACACATGCTTAACGCCATTAAAGAAGTACGTATAGTCTTCCTCTTGTGTTTCCAAACTTTCAATTCGAGCTCTCATTTTATCCGTATAACGATATGCTTGATACAATTTATCTTCGTATTCAGTTTGAATTTGTTTCGCTTTTGATAATTGTTGCTCAATACGACTTATTTGGTCTTCTAAATTGCTCAATTGTTTAACTGTAGCTTGATGATGTTGTTCTGTAGAAGCAATTTCGCTTTGTAACGCCTTGAGTTGATTAAATGCTTCAACTAAACGTGAATCTAAGCGTGATTTCTTAGCTTCATTTTCTTTAATGGTATGCTCTAAGAAACGAATGTCATTATTGACATCTGATTGTTCAGACATTAATTCATAGTATTCATTTTTAATAGATTCGAGCTTTTCATCATGTTGTTCATCAGAAACGTAAAGTTGTGATTCTAGTTCATGAATATCATTATTTAACGTTTTCTGCTTTTCTTTTAACGTCTCAATTTGTTGCGTAATCTCATTTTTTTCATCTTGAGCGTTCTTTAATTCGTGATTTAAATTATCTAATTCTTCTTCAAAGCGCGCATTCGTTTCTGATTGATTACGTTTTCTTTCTTCTAAGACATTTAATTGACCTGTAAACTTCTCATATGCTTCTGTAGCTTTAATCAAATCATAATTCAATTGTTCAATGTCATTATCAATATGTTGACGTTGAGACTTTTGTTTTTGAATATATTGATTTATTTGTGCTTGTTTCGCCTCTTTATCTGCTTGTTGGCTTTTTAGGTCATTAAGTTTGACGTCTAATTCACGATTATCTTCCGAATACTGATCGATATCATGTACAGTAACAATGACATCGCTTTGTTTCATTTCTTCAGAGAGTTTCAAATATTCTTTTGCGCTGGACGCTTCTGCTTTTAATGGTTCTACGCGCCCTTCCAAGTCATATAAGATATCTTCAACTCGTGTAAGATTGTCTTCTGTTTGGTCTAATTTTTGTAGTGATTCAGCTTTTCGTTTTTTGTATTTTAATACACCAGCAGATTCTTCAAGAATTTGACGTCGATCAATCGGTTTGGCATTTAAAATTTCATCAACTCTACCTTGAGATATAATGCTAAATGCTTCTTTTCCCAAACCAGAATCCAAAAACAATTCAGTAATATCTCTTAAGCGTGCTTTATCATTATTAAGATAATATTCACTCTCACCACTGCGGTACAAGCGACGCGTTACAACAATATCATCTGAATCAACTTGTAATTTTCTGGCTTTATTATCAAGTTTCAATTGTACTTCTGCATAATTCTGAGCATTTCGATGTTCAGCTCCTGAAAAGATAATATCTTCCATTTTAGAGCCACGTAATGATTTTGCGGACTGTTCACCTAATACCCATTTGATAGCATCGGTAATGTTACTCTTGCCGCTACCATTAGGCCCAACTATTGCTGTCACACCTTTATCAAATTGAACATCTGTGTGATCTGCAAATGATTTAAAACCTATGGCATCAATTGATTTTAAATACACCATACTATTCTCCTTGCTAATCATTCCACTCATTCTAGTTGAGAGGAGGACAATATTTTAAAGATGATTGGTCATCTTAAACACTGCTATTATTCTTAAGTTCTGAGTAAGCACGCTCTGCTGCTTTTTGTTCAGATTCTTTTTTAGTTTTACCTTGACCTGTTGCAACTGCATGATTTTCCAAAATAACTTCCGATGTAAATAAACGGTGATGCGCTGGGCCTTCTTCCTTAATTAATCGATAAGTTACATCTCCACGATTTTGACTGTGAACATACTCTTGAAATTGTGTTTTAAAGTCGACAACACCAACTAATTCATCATCCTCTACATATGGGAAAATGACTTTCTCAGCAAATTGCCATACGACATCTAATCCTTGATCGAGATATAAAGCCCCAACAAAGGCTTCAAATGCGTCAGACACAAGTGAAGGGCGCGTTCTTCCACCCGTTTTTTCTTCACCTTTACCTAATAGGATGAGTTGATTTAGCTCGATTTTATTAGCAAATATTACAAGTGAGGGCTCACATACAATTGTTGCACGCATTTTTGTTAAGTTACCTTCAGGAAGATCAGGATGTTTATCAAAAAGGTAGCGTGATACCGTCAATTCTAATACCGCATCGCCTAAAAATTCGAGTCGCTCATTATGCGCTAAACGATCCATATTAAAGTCATTGATAAAACTTGAATGAGAAAATGCTTGTTGATATAACTCGATATTTGAATATGTAAATCCTAATTCATTCATTTTCTTCGCAAACTGTTGTTGAAAATCATTAACCATTTCTATTTTTTTTGGATTAGTCACATTAGAACCTCCCATATATTTATGCTTTGTTTGATTCTTAAGAAAAAAATCTGAGCCATCTTGTAGACGACTCAGATGTAAGTTTTTTATTTTTCAAGACTATTGATGTATTTAACTGCATCACCAACAGTGTTGATTTTTTCAGCTTCTTCATCAGGAATTTCAGTACCAAATTCGTCTTCTAATTCCATCACTAATTCAGCGATATCAAGTGAGTCAGCGCCTAAATCATCTTTGAAAGATGCGTCTTCAGTTACTTTGTCAGCATCTACACCTAAACGGTCAACGATGATATCTTTTACTTTATCGAAGTTTTCCACGTCGATTCACCTCCTTTGAAAGTGTCTATCCATAGACTATTATATTTTCCCATTTTAATGGGTAAAATACAAGCATTTCTTAAATACTCATTATAAATAGTATTTTGTTTAACAAAGCGATTTCTCATCAAAGTGTTATCGAAATAAAACTTATTTCAACTAACCAACTTTAGATGATTACATGTACATACCACCATTAACATGAATGGTTTGGCCAGTAATATATTTTGCTCTATCAGATGCTAAAAATGCAACTGTATTCGCTATATCTGTATCTTGACCAAATCGAGATAATGGAATTTGTTCTAACATTTGTGCTTTTAATTCATCACTAAGTGCATCTGTCATATCTGAAACGATAAATCCTGGTGCTACAGCATTTACAGTAATACCACGTGATGCAAGTTCACGTGCACTTGATTTAGTTAATCCTTCTATACCTGCTTTCGTAGCAACATAGTTTGCTTGACCTGGATTACCCATTGCACCAACAATACTTGATAAGTTAATAATTGCACCACCACGTTGACGAAGCATTTGTGGCGTCGCCTTTTGAATGCAATTGAAAGTGCCTTTTAAGTTTGTATTAATTACATCATCCCATTCATGCTCTTTCATACGCATTAACAAATTATCACGCGTGATACCAGCATTATTTACAAGTACATCTAATGAACCAAATTGACTAACGACTTCTTTAATCATCGCTTTAACTTCGTCGCCTTCAGCTACATTAGCTTGAATTGCAAAACTTTCAACGCCTTTTGCTTTAATTTCAGACACTACCGCTTCAGCCTTTTCTTTATTACCAGCATAGTTAACAGCTACATTGAAACCATCTTCAGCTAATTGTAATGCGATACTACGACCTATACCTCTTGAAGCACCAGTAACTAATGCATTTTTATTCGTCATGATTATTCCAACCTTTCACATCTTCTAATGTTTGAATTGATGTTAATTTAACATCACGATTGATTTTCTTAATTAAACCAGATAAAACTTTGCCTGGACCAATTTCTATAAAATGATCGACGCCTTGCTCAATTAACCATTCTGCAGAATTGATAAATTCAACTGGTGAATATAACTGTTTAATCATATTCTGTTTAATAGTTGCTGCGTCCGTTTCACCTTGCGCATTCACATTTTGCACAATAGGGAATGCTGCATCATGCCACTCAAATTGATTAATATACGACTCGAAGTCTTTTTCAATCACTTGCATCATTGACGAATGGAATGGGCCAGAAACCGCTAAAGGTAAAACACGTTTAGCGCCTAATGATTTACCTTCTTCAACTAATTTATCAATGAGTGGTTTATGACCTGATACTACAATTTGTCCAGGACAGTTAATATTTGCAGGTTCAATCAGTTCTTCAGATGTTGATAAGTCTTTGCAAATTTTATCCACTTCTTCATAGCTTAAACCTAATACAGCTGCCATACTACCTACACCGTTTGGAAAAGCTTGAGCCATGAGTTGACCACGTTTACGAACAATCTTAACTGCATCCTCAAACTTTAATACGCCTGCAGCGACTAAACTAGAGTATTCACCTAGACTATGTCCCATCGTGTAGTCAGCATTAAGTTGATTTAAGGCACGATATAAGGCGATGCTATGTGTTAATAAAGCTGGTTGTGTATGTTCAGTTTCGCCTAATTTGTTGTCACTATCCGTAAACATCGTTTCTAATAAATCGAAGTCTACGGCTTCTTGTGCTATGTTTAGAATCTCTGTTGCTTTTGTGTCTTCATTATATAAATCGCTAGCCATACCTACTTTTTGTGCACCTTGACCTGGGAAAATAATTGCTACTTTACTCATCCTTTTCACCTACCGTCTCTCTCATAATTTCGACAATTTTCTCATCACCGGCAATTTTAGCTTGTCGGATTGCAGAATAAAACGCGCGCGCATTAGAACCACCATGTGCTTTAACAACTGTACCATCTAGACCTAATAATACCGAACCACCGTATTCTGCATAATCCATTTTTTTAGTAAATGTGTCTAAGTCCTTTTTTAATACTAATGCTGCAAGTTTGTTTTTTAAACTTCCTAAGAAAGTCTCTTTCAACATTTTACCAATTGATTTTGCAGTACCTTCGATATTTTTCAGCACCATATTTCCAGTGTAGCCATCAGTTACAACAACGTCAGTGTTACCTTCCATTAATGTTTTAGCTTCAATGTTACCATCAAAATTAAAGCTTTGATCATCTTTTAGTAATTGATATGCTTTTTTAGTCAAAGTATTACCTTTAGCTGGTTCTGTACCGATGTTTAATAATGAGACCTTAGGGTTTTGAATGCCTCGAATTTTTTTAGCGTAGATATTACCAAGTTGCGCATACTGTAATAAATGTTCAGGTTTTGCATCAGCATTGGCACCAACATCTAAAAATACAAAACCTTTACCATCAATTGTTGGTAATGTTACTACAAGGGCTGGTCTGGCAACACCTTTAATACGTCCGACAATAAACAATCCAGCTGACATAAGCGCGCCTGTATTCCCTGCAGAAACACATCCGTCCGCTTCGCCATTTTTCACTGCTTCAGCCATTCTGACCATTGAACTATCTTTTTTACGTTTAATCGCTCTCACTGGTTCGTCTTCCATCTCTATTTTTTCAGAACAATGTCTAAATTCAATTCGTTCATGATTGAGTGTATATTGGTTTTTATCTCCAAATAAAATTATTTCTAAATCTTTAAAATCATTTACTGCTTTTTCAACAGCCTCTAACACGATACCAGGCGCGTCATCTCCGCCCATCATATCAATAGCAATCTTAACCATGTTATTCATCCTCGCTTATATAAAACATTTTAAACGTTCCTTTAAACACCAATGTATCTCTTACATATGAATTCACTTCAATAATATAATGCTGCGATGTTTTATTAACAACGCGTGCTTCAGCTCTTACAGTGTCATCCAGTTTTACTTTCTCGATAAAAGCGACATTACTTTCTTGTGTTAATACGGTTGATTTATGTATTAGAGCGACACAAAGCGAATTCGCTTGAGCAAATAAAACATGACCTCGTGCAATCTGTGTCTTTGCAAAAACTGATTCTTCAGTGATTTCAATGAGTGATTGTGCAGTTATGTCTGGTTCAACTTGAATTAAATCTCCAACCACTTCATTTGCTTCAAGCGCACGAATTTGTTCATAGTTTTGCTCAGCTACTAATTTAATACGCTTACGTAGTTCTGGAATATTTAGATTTGTTCTATCTAAACGTATCGTTTGAATACTTACTTCAAACTGTTCACATAATTCACTATCCGTAATAAAGGGGTTTTGCTCAATTGCTTTTTGAATCGCCTCACGACGTTCTGCTTTTTTTAATTTCATATATATCCCCCTTTAAATGCGAAATTAGTACCAAGTCTTAAACATTCCTCACATATCATAACACTTTCCGTTTAATAAGCTCAACAAATATCATAGTGCTATATTTTACTTTTTAAAAATAATTACCTTTAAACACTAATCAAAACTCATATGTAGTAAATTCTGATCAATAAAATCACGTAAATGTTGATATGCTTCTGTAAAGAATTCTCCCGATTGAATCAACGCTGCTGCTTCATCTCGAGCGACTTCAAGCATTCGATAATCTTCCACAATATTCGCTACCATGAAATCCGGTAAACCACTTTGTTTAACGCCGAAGAAATCTCCGGGTCCACGCATTTCTAAATCGCGTTCACTCAACTCAAAACCATCCGTTGTTTGCGTCATTATAGTCATTCGTTCTATTCCTGTTTCCGTCTTAGGTGACGCAATAAGTACGCAATAACTTTGATGTTCGCTTCGTCCAACACGACCTCTTAACTGATGTAAAGTAGATAGTCCAAATCGATCTGCATCATAAATCATCATAAACGTTGCGTTCGGTACATTAACACCAACTTCTACTACAGTTGTAGAGACAAGAATGTCTATATCATGTTGACTAAAACGCGTCATCACTTCATCTTTCTCTTCAGCAGACATTTTGCCATGTAATAAACCGACGCTCTCCTCTCCATAGTAGGCTTGAAGTGAGTCGTACAACTCAACTACATTTTGTACATCATCTAAATGTTCCGAACTTTCAATGAGCGGACAAATCACATAAGCTTGACGACCTTTTTTAAGTTCAGCTGTCATTTGAGACAGCACTTGTTCGTATTGCTCGTGTTTTGCCCAGTTCGTAATAATCGGTTTACGTCCTTTGGGTAACTGTTTAATAGATGAAACATCCATTTCACCAAATACTGAAATAGCTAGCGTTCTAGGAATCGGTGTCGCTGTCATGAAGAGGACGTTCGTCATCGCTCCTTTTTCTCTTAACAGTTGACGTTGATTGACCCCAAAACGGTGTTGTTCATCGGTAATAACAAGTCCTACATTTTGAAATGCTACATCATCTTGTATAAGCGCATGTGTGCCTATTAGACAATCAATGGTGCCATTCTCTAATTGTTCTAAGAGGACTTTTCTTTTTTTACCTTTAACGGATCCAGTTAATAAAGCGACGTTCATATAGTCTCCAAATAACTCAGTTAAACTATTTGCGTGTTGCTCTGCTAGAATTTCAGTAGGAACCATTAGCGCAGATTGATATCCAGCTGTTTTTAACGCATACATACATATAGCTGCAACAACTGTCTTCCCTGAACCTACATCACCTTGCAATAGTCGATGCATGCGAATCGGTGCTTTCAAATCTCTAAAGATTTCGTTCACACTCTTTTTTTGCGCATCCGTTAACTCAAAAGGTAACGTTTCTATAAACGCTTTTACCTTTTGGATGTCGTAGTTGATTTCAATGGCTTCGTCCGATGTCTTCTCTAAACGATTCAACCATTGCATTCGTAATTCAAACATGAATAATTCGGTAAAGGCATACGTCCGTCTAGCACGTAATAAGTCATGGCGATCTTTAGGATGGTGCAGTGCATGTATGGTATCAGATAAAGATTCTAATTTATACTTCTGTCTTAATTCATCTGTCAACCATTCATGTATCGTAACATCATCTAACGTTTGATAAATCATATCTCGCATTTGCTTTTGTTTAATGCCCTCTTTGATACGATACACAGGTTCTAATTTAACTTCAGATGCATCTTGAGACTGTGCATTAAAGAACATACGATTTCCGTTAATTTCTTGTTTCGCACGATTCCATTTTCCTTTAACAGTTACCGTTCCATGAAGTTCAATTTTCTTTTTTAAGTAAGGTTGATTAAAGAAGACACATTTAACTGCGATATTGTCCACCATCAAATGGACTGTTAACTTCGATTTATTTCTACCGAAAAAGGCAACCGTCGGCATAGAATAAACTTCTCCAACAACTGTCACTGTAGATTGATCTTCAGCCATATTTAAGTCTACAACTGTATTATCTTCATACCGACTCGGTAAATAAAGCATCAAGTCTTCTACCGTATTAATATTGAGTTCTTGCAATAAAGCAATTCGTTTTGGTCCTAGCCCTTTAATCTTTTGAAGCGGATATGGACTTTCTATTAAATTGACTTTAGACATAACTTCTCACCTAGTATTTATCATATTAATATTTATTTTATCATGATTAAGCAGAATAATTGATTGTTAAACCTTTGATATTTAAAAAGGCGGGAGTGGGACAGAATTCTTTTTGAATTCGTCGTCCCACCCCCAGCTTGATTTAAGCGTCTTCTCAGTACAGTCAGCTACTGCGAATTTGCAAAATAGCTTTATTATATTATTTATGTCCAAGCCTCACTCTAATTCACTGAACGATACATGTTTAACGTTCACATGCCCATCCATCTTTATCGCGGTCAAATTTTGTTTGATAAGCAGGATGACCCTTTTTCACTCCATTTGGATATTTCTTTCTCAATAAAGTGCAATTTTTATAATTTTCTGTTGATTGCTTTTTCGTTGTCTTTGAAGTTGACGACGTTGATGTTTTCGGTTTAGTTGATGATTTTACAGATGCTTTTGTAGATGATGTTTGACCCGTCTTAGCTTTCGTGTTCGACGTTGTTGTAGACCATATATTTAGCTTTTCAGCTTGTGCTTTGGATTGGCTTACCTTTAACATTTGTTCAAATGTATTGTTCGGCGGATAGATATAAGTCACTCTAGCTAATCCTTGTCTGACAACCGCTTCATTAACCATTCTACCATCTGCATAAACGTATGCTAAATAACGACCATATTTATCTGTTCGTTGACCACGATCAAATTGAACTTGTACCGTACGCGCATTAGCCAACATTCGTGTTGTAAATTGACTAGCCTCCGGACCATATTTTTGAACAGACTTTCGTGGATCCTTAGTTTCAGGTGTATCAATCAACAATAATCTAAAGGTTGATTTCTTCCCTTTATAAAGTAATTGAACAGTGTCTCCACCAATACCTTTAACAAATTTAACTTTCTCTTTAGTAAGTGCACTACTTTGTGCATTAACTCTATTGAGCGGCATTGCTATAAGTGTAGATGATGTTGTGATTAAAATCGCCAAAGCTGTAACTGCAATTGGTTTCTTTTTAAAAAGCATGAATATAAAACATATGATACTAAGACCAATAACTACTAAAAGTATATTTCCCATGTGCATACTCCTATTGTTTAATATACATATATTTTATACTAATACATATTAAAAATTCTATTAAAATTTTAATATTTTAACATTTGTATTTTTTGTAAGCATTAAACACATGTAGATATGAACTATTTTATGTTTTAAACGGTATACCTGTCGCCATGATAAGTATGGTTTTAAATGAAACTTCAAATTATATGAATGAAATGTTTGGTCAGAATGTCCGTTGAAGAATCAATGTATAAACTTCCATTCAAAAACAAATAAAAATAATGAAGCATTATAACTGGGAGTATTTTAAATCCCAAATTAACAAAAAGCTTTCAGAACTAGAAACGAAAATCATCTACAGTCAAAGGAAATTTGATGTGGTGCTGACTTTTGGATTTATGAAGGCAATTTTGGGTCTTACTCGAATGTCTGTATGAGGGATAAATAAAGTCAAAAGAGAACTTGGTTTTGTATGAATCACACTTAATATAAGAAAGGTAACAACTCAACGAGCTGAAAATAATCACAAAAATTATAAAAAAAGACAATTTCTATATTATTTCAATAGAAATTGTCTTAATTTACTCATCCAGGAACTTTATGTCTCGGATCCTTCATAGCTTTTCAATTGATATTTATTCGACTGAGAATAAATATTGATAGATAGGTTGACCACCGTCATGTTCTTCTACTTCAACGTCTGGATATTCACTTTCAACCCACGCTACTAATTTATCTGATGTTTCAGTATTTGCATCCTCACCAGCGATAATAGTCAAGATTTCACTATCTTCATTTAGCATCGCTTTAAGTAAACCTGTGATTGTCGCAAATTCATCATCATTACTTGTCACAATTTTACTTTCAGATAATCCCATGAATTCGCCTTTTTTAATCTCTACGCCATCAATTTTAGTGTCACGAACAGCAAATGTTACTGAGCCTGATTTTACACTATCTAAAGCGGTTGTCATATGAGATTGATTATCTTCAAGTGATGATGACGGATCGTATTGGAACAAGGCCGCAATACCTTGTGGAATAGATGTTGTAGGAATTACAACTGTATCTGCTTCAACTAAAGTTGCAGCTTGATCACTCGACATTCTTATATTTTTATTATTTGGTAAAATAATGGCACGTTTACATTGAGATTGTTCAATAACCTTTACAATGTCTTCAGTAGATGGATTCATTGTTTGTCCACCGCTTATAATATGTGTCGCACCCATAGATGTAAATAATTCTGAAATGCCATCACCCATAGAAATAGCAATAATTGCTCTTTCAACTGTTTTTGATTCTTCTTGTTGGTCTGATTGATGATTTTGCTTTTCTTTTCTAATGACTTCACGATGTTGTTCACGCATATTTTCAACTTTTAATTTAATAAGCTCACCATACTCTTGACCATAGTTAAACACATCACCTGGTGTTTCAGTATGTACATGGACTTTTACAATTTCATCGTCATTAATAACGAGTAATGAATCACCAAAATGACTCATATCTGTTCTAAATGTTTGCTCATCAAATTCTCTTTTATCTTTTCCAAAACGTACCATCATTTCAGTACAATAGCCATACTTAATGTCTTCAGTGTTAATTACGCCATGGAAGTCATGCTCTTCATGCACTAGCTCTTCTGTGTTTAATTTTTCTTTTTTCACTTCAATCGTTTGGCCTGTTAAACCTTTTAAGAAACCTTCATAAACACATAATAGCCCTTTACCACCACTATCAACTACGCCAACTTCTTTTAATACAGCAAGTAAATTGGGTGTATTATTTAATGACTTTTCTGCTTCTGCAATTGTATATTCCATAACTTCAACACAGTCATCTGTTTCTTCAGCTTTATTAACCGCTGCCTTGGCTGCATCTTTAGCAACAGTTAAGATTGTCCCTTCGACTGGTTTCATTACAGCTTTATAAGCAGTGTCAACACCTGCTTGGAAACTACTAGCAAGTTGTTGTGCATTAATTTCATTTTCAGTTTCAATATTTTTACAGAATCCTCTAAATAATTGAGAAAGAATTACACCTGAGTTACCTCGAGCACCCATAAGTAATCCTTTAGAGAATGTCTTCCCTAATTCACCAATACTTT
Source organism: Staphylococcus sp. GDY8P85P (assembly GCF_017892405.1). NCBI lineage: Bacteria > Bacillati > Bacillota > Bacilli > Caryophanales > Staphylococcaceae > Staphylococcus > Staphylococcus sp. GDY8P85P. Next base: position 78,076 of record NZ_JAESLA010000043.1, read on the forward strand.
GAGATAAATTATTTTCAACTTCCTCACGTCCAGAAGTAATTGTAAGATTCATATTAGTACCTGTATCACCATCTGGCACAGGGTATACATTTAAAGAATCTACTAAATCTGCATTATTAGATAAATTTTGTGCCCCTTGTATTATCATATTGGCAAATAATTTACCATTAATTTTGCTAATCATCCTGCTAAGTCCTCCTATACCTACTTGCCCTTATTATTAAGTCTTACACCTTGTACAAATATATTAATTGAATTCACTTTTACATTGAGTGAGTTTTCTAGTGTGTATTTTACTGATGATTGTACATTATTAGCTACTTCTGAGATTTTAACACCGTAGCTAACGATAATATACATATCTATATCAATGACACCATTGTTTTCTTTGACTTCGATGCCTCTAGCATAATTTTCATGTCCTAAAATTTCGGCAATACCATCTCGCACTTGTTGTCTAGATGCCATACCAACAATACCATAACTTTCAACAGCTTTACTGCCTACTACTGAAGCAATGACTTCATTTGAGATATCGATTTTACCATAATCATTTGAGATTTCTATTGTCATCTTTATATTCCTCCTGAATTTTGTTTAAAAATGACGAAACTATAAACATTTACAATTAAATTCATTGTAGAAATTAACCGATTCTTCCATAAATAAGTCTTTATAACCTAATTAAATGTACTACATAACTCCTCAGCTTACAATTATACCATAAATTATAAAATTCAAAACATTTTTAGAGAAATACCCTTTAATTTCATTGCTTTAAAAATTTATATATGGTATCTTATTTAAGTATATAAGTAGTCAAGTGTATTTATATTTATTAAAGGAGGTACTTTGATGGGTAAACAATGTTACGTAACAGGTCGTAAAGCATCGACTGGTAATAATCGTTCACACGCTTTAAATGCGAATAAACGCAGATTTAATGCTAACCTTCAAAAAGTTAGAATTTTAGTTGACGGAAAACCTAAAAAAGTTTGGGTTTCTGCTCGTGCTTTAAAATCTGGTAAAGTTACTAGAGTTTAATAAATATAATGCACTAAAAAATGCCTTCATATGTGGTGAAGGCATTTTTTTATGTTCTTTTTTAACTTGCATCCTTACTTCTCATTTGAAGTACTTGTCCGTTATGTAAGATAATTTCCGCGACAACTTCTTTTACTTCATTAGATAATGTAAGTGTCGATCCTTTTTCTAGAAGTTGCTTATTCAAATTATATTTAAAGCCCTTCAATGATAAAACAACATTTTCAGTAACTGGAATAAATGATACATATGGGAAATGAAGTGATTTTTGAATTTGATGGGCACCTTGTTTCAATAATTTAATTTCATTTTGATCATCTTCCACAATAATTGAAATATTTCGTTCTATATACTTTGGTTTTTGCAATATTTGCATGACACCCATAAAATGATCTAACCTACCACCAGTTGCGCCATAAATATGTATTTGCGTAAAGCCTCTATGAACAGCTTCTTCTACACCTAATGCTAAATCCGTATCATCTTTTTCAGCTTTGACCGGCTTAATATTCAACTGATGTTTGAGTTGGTGACGTTCTTCATCTGAAACAGAATCAAAGTCACCAATTGAGAACGTCGGTGTGATGGCATGGTTAACAAGAATCAGTGTTCCTCTATCAATACCACCCCAATGTTCATGCTTTTGAGTACTCAATACTTGTGGAGGTAAATGTCGGTCACTACATAATAAATTGATTCGCATAATAAAATCAGCCTTTCAGTAATTGTGTCACATTGCTATAATCCTTTTGATTAAAGAAATAAGAACCTGTAACAAACATAGTTGCCCCATTATCAGCACATAATTGGATAGTTTCATCATTGATGCCACCATCAACTTCAATATCAAAATTTAAATTTAAAGATTGTCTTAAATCTCTAAGTGACTTCACTTTTGATGCACATGCTTCAATAAATGATTGACCACCGAAACCTGGATTGACTGTCATCACTAATACATAATCTACAATCTCAAGAACTGGTAATAATACTTCAACTGGTGTACCAGGATTAATGACAACGCCTGCTTTTTTACCAGCATTCTTAATCATTTGAAGCGCTCTATGAATATGTTGCGTAGACTCGACATGCACGGATATCATGTCAGCACCGTGTTCAGCAAAGGTGTTAATATATTGCTCAGGTTGCTCAATCATTAAGTGAACATCAATTGGTAATTGAGTAGCAGTTCGAATTGAATCAAGAATTGGCAAACCAATCGAAATATTTGGTACAAATTGACCGTCCATCACATCAAAGTGTAAACCATCAACTTGTGCTTTTTCTAAAGCTTTAATTTCATCTTCTAAATTTAAAAAATCAGCGGATAAAAGTGATGGATAGATTTTTTTCATTAATATCTTACCTTTCTATTTGAAATTTCATTAAATAATTGAATGTAATGATCATAGCGGAATTGTGCTAAATGACCACTCTCCAATTGTTGCTTAACATGACAATGAGGTTCTTTAATATGATTACAGTTTCTAAATTTGCATGCCTCGCCATAGTGATTAATATCTATAAAATAGTGTTTCAATTCATCTTTTTCAATATGATCAAAATCTAATGCACTAAAGCCTGGTGTATCTGCAATAAAACCAGATTCCCTTTCGAATAATTCTACATGTCTCGTTGTATGTTTACCACGGTTAAGGGATTTTGATATATCATTGGTTTCTAAATTTAATTCTGGTTTAAACGCATTTATAAATGTCGACTTACCGACACCTGATTGACCACTTAGTACAATAAGTCCTTTCGGCCAAGAAGCGACTACTTCCTGTTTAGACGTATCTTTGCCAACAAATTGAGTATTGTAGCCAATAGTTTCATAAATGTTTAACCATTCATTAATTTTTTTAATGTCATCATCAGACGCTAAATCCTTTTTAGTCACTAGTATACTCGGTTCTAAATCATATGAGTGCGCAATAACTAGAAAACGATCCAACAATTGTGTTGAGAAATCTGGTTCTACAGCGCTCATCACGATGATTAAGCCGTCAATATTACTAACTGGTGGTCGTTTCAATGCATTATGACGATCGTGAACATGATGAATGTATCCTTCATTGGTATTTTGAATTTCAAAATCAACAATGTCCCCTACAATTGGTGAAAACTTCTTTTTTCTGAAAAGACCACGTGGTTTAGTATCATATAAAGTTCCATCTACATCTACTTGATATACACCACTAATTAATTTAATAATACGTCCAGTTTCCAAAATGACACCTCTTAATCATTATTTATATTTCACTATTATAGCAAAACCTTAGAGAATATTATATCCAGAACATATTTGTTTAAAGTCAATGTTATCAAAGCGAGTTCAATTTATGTTTACATAATATTTTTATAGTTCGATATAAAAATTAAAAAACCTTTTAGTGAATGTTTGATCGCTTTCATTCACTAAAAGGTTGAATTTTAATAATCTATATCTTTATCTGCAATAATATCGCCATCTACTCTAATGGTGTAACCCGCGTCAGATCCTTCTTCAATTTTAAGCGGAATCGTGATCGTTCTATCACCTTTTATACTAAACGTTTGACTCGCAGATGCGCCACTATTGTCTTTATCTCTTATATAAACTTGAACTTTTTGACTTTCATCGTCTCCCGTATATGGGATATGATATGTTTCGGTGTAATTTTTAACTTTCTTAGCGTCGTCGTCCTTATCTTTACTAGAATCATTAGATTTTTCGTCTTCTTTATCTTCGTCTTTAGAAGTTGATTTTCCTTTCGAAACAATCAGTTGAACTGTACTTCCTTCATCAATTTCTGTATTTTTTGGACTTTGTGAAATAATATTATCCTTTTTCTCATTATTACTTGATTCAGTCGTTATTTGTACTTTAAGACCATTTTTTTCAAGTTCTTTCTGAGCAGTTTCAACATTTTTATGTTCATAATTTTTCACGTATACTTTTTTAACACCTAAAGACTCAGTTAACGTGATTTGGTGATCATTCACACGAACATAACTATCCGGATTAACACTTTGTTTGGCAATAGCACCTTTAGGTATTTGATTATTGTATTCTTGATTCACTGTTACATGATCAAGCTTAAATTGTTTTAATTTATCAAGTGCATCAGCTTTTTTCATTCCTATAACATTCGGCATTTTAGCACGTTCCGGTCCTTTTGAAAGCACGATATCAACTTTTTCATGTTGATTCACTCTTTCACCTTGTTTCGGTTTTGTCTCGATGATTTTATTTTCTGGATAGTCATCACTATAGTCTCTAGAAATATTGCCAATTTCTAAATGAGATTGGCGTAATATTTTTTCTGCTTCTTTTTTAGTTTTACCCTTAAGATCTGGCATTTCTGAATACTTACTGCCAAACATGCCCATCGCAATAAACCCAAATAAACTTACGACTAATAACAGTAAAATCAACGCAATGGCAAATTTTTTCTTTTTAGAACGCTTTTTCTTTGGTGGCTCGTAAATTTGCGCCTCGTTAGTTTGGAAATGGTGCTCATTGACAATAGGTATTTGCATGGTTTGAGCGATTTGTTTCTGCTCATTTTCTTCCTTTATTTTACTTCTGATATCTTGTCTATCAATGGCAACGGTATTTGTATCATCTTCTTCAATTGAATGCTTTTTTTCATTAGCACGACTAGATACAAGGACACTACTTAAGTCTTCTTTCATATCATTGACACTTTGATAACGATCCGTTGCTTTCTTTTCTGTTGCTCTAAGGACAACGTTACTTAAGGATTGTGGTATATCAGATCTTAACTCGGTTACATTAGGTACGGAATCCTGAATATGTTTTATCGCTATACTAACAGCTGTTTCGCCATTAAAAGGGGGTTCCCCAACCAACATTTCAAAAAGTACAATACCTATGGAATAAATATCTGTCGCTTCATTCGTAGTTTCACCTTTGGCTTGTTCTGGTGAAAGGTATTGTACAGTACCGAGCACGTGGTTTGTTTGCGTCATAGATGTTTCACTTAAAGCTTTGGCAATTCCAAAATCGAAAATTTTAAGTGTCTTATTCTTATCAATTAAGATATTTTGAGGTTTAATATCTCTATGTATGATAAGTTTGTCATGCGCTTGCGCCACACCTTTTAAAATTTGATTGGTAAAGTCAATTGCTGTATCAATACTTAAAGGGCCATGACTATGTATGTATTCAGATAAAGTAGGTCCATCTATATATTCCATAATTAAAAAGAAGCACTCTTCATCTTCTTGAACATCATACACTTCAACAATGTTTTCATGTGAGAGTTGCGTTGCATTATTGACTTCTCGCTCGAAACGTTTCATTGTTTCTTCTTTTTCATTCTGAGGAATTGAGATTGCTTTAATCGCCACTTCACGATTTAAAATGGTATCTTCTGCTAAGTAAACGGTACTCATTCCTCCGCCACCAAGCTTATCCACTATCTTATATCGTTCACTAACTAACTTTCCAATCATAGATGATCACCTTCAATAGCTGCTATTAAAACGCTAATATTGTCTTTAGAATCATGGTTTAGTGCTAATTGAATAAGCTGTTCACCATGTTCTTCTAATGATAACGACGTATTGAACGCTTCAAGAATACGTTCACTTCTGACATAATCTGTTAAACCATCAGAATTCAACATTAAAAAGTCATAATAATTAAATCGTTTCGTAAATATATCTGGACTTACACGTTTATCTGTTCCCATCACTTTAGTAATAATATTACGTTGTGGGTGTGTGAATGCTTCCTCTTCAGTAATTTGACCTGACATAACTAAATGGTTAACAAATGAATGATCATACGTGATTTGTTCGATTTCTCTAGAATTAATAAGATATGCTCTAGAGTCCCCTATATTTGCCACAACTAAGTGCTTATCGAAGACAAGGGCACAAACACATGTTGTACCCATACCTTTATACGATTCATTTGTTTGAGCGTATTCAAATAGCTCACGATTAATCTCTTTTAAATTGAAACGCAACCAAGTTTCGGCTTGTTCATACTCAATAAAATTTTCAGCTTCAAAACGTTTTTGAAGCTCATACGTAACAAACTGACTTGCAATTTCCCCCGCTTTATGACCACCCATACCATCGCATAGTACTAATAATTGTTGGTGAGTTTGGTTATAAAAAATACCTCCTGCATCTTCATTTTTATTTCTATGTTGTCCAGTATCTGTGAAAAATTGTGCGTTTAGCATTGTGATTACCTCGTTTCTACTTGTCGTTCCTTCGCTCTTAATTGTCCACATGCCGCGTCAATATCTGATCCTTGTTCTCTTCTAATTGTAGCATTTATGCCCAATCGTTTTAATTCTTTTTCAAATTTGAAAATATCATCTTTAGGTGTTTTAACGTAATTACGTTCTGGAACATGGTTTACTGGTATTAAGTTAACATGACAGTTTAGATCTTTAATCGGTTCTAAGAGAAATGCGGTT
>NZ_JAESLA010000044.1:0-1931 GCF_017892405.1 Staphylococcus sp. GDY8P85P
TTCTTTATTTACAATACTTCGTATTGTTGGCTCGCTTTCTTAGGGGACAGCTTCAGCCTGTAGTCTTCAGCTTGTCCTGTTCCCTCAAGAGTCTCGCCAAAATACTTTGTATTTATATGTAATTTTACATTGTAATACTTTAAAAAAATAAGGCACTTTCGTATAATTTAATAAACTTCACTAAACTAAATTAACGAGGTGCCTTATGTATAAAGATTATAACATGACTCAACTTACTCTACCAATGGAAACTTCAGTTCTTATCCCCACAAATGATATTTCACGACATGTAAATGATATTGTTGAAACAATTCCTGACAATGAATTCGATGAATTCAGACATCACCGTGGTGCAACATCATACCATCCAAAAATGATGTTAAAAGTAATTCTATATGCCTATACACAATCTGTGTTTTCAGGACGTAAGATAGAAAAATTACTTAATGACAGCATCCGAATGATGTGGCTATCACAAAATCAAAAGCCTTCTTATAAAACGATTAATCGATTTAGAGTAAATCCAAAAGTAGATGCTTTATTAGAATCATTATTTATTCAATTTCATAGTCAGTGTTTAAAACAAAATCTTATAGATGATCAGGCCATTTTTATTGATGGTACGAAAGTTGAGGCCAATGCCAATCGATATACATTTGTATGGAAAAAGAGTATTCAAAACCATGAGTCAAGGATGAATGAAGATTCTAAAGCACTCTATCATGAATTGGTGACAAATAAAATCATTCCTGAGATTAAAAAAGATCACGATAATGACTTAACAAAAGAAGAAATAGATTTGATTGGTAGTCATTTAAATAAAGAAATCGAAGATTTAAACAAACATATCGATAATGAGAAGTGTACTAAAATAAGAAAACAAATACGGCTCAAAAGAACTAAAATTAAAAAATACAAAAAGCAAATTAATGATTACTCTGAGCGAAAGCATCGATACAAAGTCCAAAAATCTATTTTAAAAGATAGAAATAGTTATTCTAAAACAGATCATGATGCCACATTTATGAGAATGAAAGAAGACCATATGAAAAACGGTCAACTCAAGCCAGGGTATAATTTACAAATAGCGACAAATTCTCAATTTGTTTTATCTTATAATGTGTATCAAAATCCGACTGATACAAGAACGATGATACCATTTTTAAATTCAATTCAAGAGACCTACGGTCATTTACCTGAATATATTGTAGCTGATGCAGGTTATGGTAGCGAATCAAATTATATGGCAATTATAGATAATTTTAATCGAACGCCACTCATAACTTATGGAATGTTTATAAAAGATAAAACTAAAAAATATAAAAGTGACATCTTTAATACTCAAAATTGGGATTATGACGAAATTAACGATGAATTCATTTGTCCAAACAATAAAAGACTAGGATTTAAAAGATATGCCTATCGCCATGATAAGTATGGTTTTAAACGAGACTTTAAATTATATGAATGTGATGATTGTTCAGAATGTCCTCTGAAACACCAATGTATGAACTTCAATTCAAAAACAAATAAAAAAATAATGAAGAATTATAATTGGGAATATTTTAAAGCCCAAATTAATAAAAAGCTTTCAGAACCAAAAACAAAAAATATCTATAGTCAAAGAAAAATTGATGTAGAGCCTGTTTTTGGATTCATGAAGGCTATTTTGGGTTTCACTCGGATGTCTGTCCGAGGAATCAATAAAGTCAAAAGAGAACTTGGTTTTGTATTAATGGCACTTAATATAAGAAAAGTAGCAGCTCAACGAGCTGAAAATAATCAAAAAATTTATAAAAAAGACAATTTCTATATTATTTCAATAGAAATTGTCTTTTTTCACTTATCCAAGAACATTATGTCCCGGAATCTTTTTACATTACTGAAGAATGATAATAGAAAAATTTATAATAAATCTAGTAACCATGCTC
>NZ_JAESLA010000045.1:0-580 GCF_017892405.1 Staphylococcus sp. GDY8P85P
CTAGAGAAATAGCCAGTAAATGAGTTTTAACAAATTCATTTACTGGCTTCTTTATTTACAATACTCCGTATTGTTGGCTCGCTTGCCCAACGTGCTTTGCTTGTAGAAACTGATTAACTCAGTTTCTCTGTGTTGGGGCCCTTCTTATGGGACAGCTTCAGCCTGTAGTCTTCTAAAGAAATTCTTAGATGAATATTCACTCATTATAGTTGCGACGCTTTCCTGTGGGAAAGGCTCTAAAGTAGTTCTTTGATTTTAATCATTAGAACTACTTACTTAAGTGTGTAAACACTTAAGTTCATCAACCCCAGCTTGCTTTGCTTGTAGATTTTCATGTTGAAAATCTCTTTGCTGGGGCCCCGCACACAACAACATTCGTCATTCATCTCTAGAATTTCTTACATAAGTGCGCTAGCACTTATGTTCATTAATAATCAACGTAAGAGTCTCGCCAAAATACTTTGTATTTATATGTAATTTTACATTGTAATACGTTAAAAAAATAAAGCACTTTCGTATAATTTAATAAACATCACTAAACTAAATTAACGAGGTGCCTTATGTATAAAAATTATAACAT
>NZ_JAESLA010000046.1:0-39036 GCF_017892405.1 Staphylococcus sp. GDY8P85P
ATTCTTTGTATTTATATGTTATTTTAGTTTGTAATACTTTAAAAAAATAAAGCACTTTCGTATAATTTAATAATCATCACTAAACTTAATTATCGAGGTGCATTATGTATAAAAATTATAACATGACTCAACTTACTCTACTAATGGAAACTTCAGTTCTTATCCCCACAAATGATATTTCACGACATGTAAATGATATTGTTGAAACAATTCCTGACAATGAATTCGACGAATTCAGACATCACCGTGATGCGACATCATATCATCCAAAATTATTTCAATAGAAATTGTCTTTATTCACTTATCCAAGAACTTTATGTCCCGGCCGCTACATTTTTATTGATTGCTAGCAAACTATTTAAGTTCTTGACGCACAGGCGTAGTTGCTGGCAATGTATTCATTATGTCCAAACGAGATTTAGTTTTTTTAATATTTACACCTAGTGATGATAATAGTTTAACAACATTTTGTAATTTATCCGATTGACTCATGGCTTTCACCTCGTTTTATGACTTCAAGGTTATACTACCCCAATTAACAATGTTTTACTACATGAATTCAACATAAAATTGACATTTTATAAAATTAATTTCATTTATTAGCCTAAAACCTTAAATCCATCATCATAAATTTCTTTTTCAATACTATTTAAATTCGTTGGTGTTTCATAAGATATTGTGACCAATTGTTTATCTAGCTCAACACTTACTTTACTTACACCAATCATATCTTCTAGTCTATGATGAAGTGCATTGGCTTGCTCTTCCGTTTGCAAACCACTCAATTTAATCTCACTATAATTCATTTCATTTACTCCTAATCTTTCATTAATTTCTGAAACGTTACTAATAGTTCTTCCATCGCTTCTTCTTGAGCCCCATTATTCACTTTATCCATAATGCAGCTTTTCATGTGATGATCTAACAATTTAGTGGCAACACTATTCAAAGCAGATCTTGTAGCTCTAATTTGGGTTAACACGTCATCACAGTAGACATCTTCTTCAATCATGCGATTGATTGCTCTAACTTGCCCTTCAATACGATTAAGTCTCGATTTTAAATTTAATTTAATTTGATCAGAATGATGTGCATTATCATGATTTTCCAAGGTCGTCACCCTTTCTATACGTACTATCATATCGTATAATTTACCTTACTATTCGTCAAACACTGTAACTTATTTCATGAAAAAGGGTCATGCTATTTGGTAAATGCCATGATACAATTAACGTTAAGAAAGTAAAAACTTGTCTTATTATTGCAAGAATTAAAATATTGAACAGGAGGCGTACTATGGTAGAAATATATTCAATGTCTTTCACGCATTCCTCATTGATTATTAATATCATATTAATTGCTGCCTTTATATTAAACTTAATTTTTGCATTTGTTATTATCTTTATGGAACGTCGCAGTGCTGGCTCTATATGGGCTTGGCTCCTCGTTTTAGTATTTTTACCAATCATTGGATTTATATTGTATTTACTATTAGGACGCCAAATTCAGCGCAATCGCATTTTCAAATTGAAAAAAGAAGACCGCAAAGGCCTTGCTATGATTGTGGATGAACAAATTGAAGCATTAGAAAGTGACGATTTCTCAAAAGGTAATCATCAAATTGTTAAGTTTAAAGAAATGGTACGCATGTTACTTTTTAACAATGCTGCGTTCTTAACGACAGATAATCGCATCAAAATATATACGGATGGTCATGCTAAATTTGATGCATTACTTAATGATATTAAAAATGCACAAGACTATATACATATTCAGTACTACATTTTTAAAAGTGATGGACTAGGCCGTCAAATTCTCTCAGCACTTGAGGATAAACTTGATGAAGGCTTAGAAGTTAAAATGTTATACGATGATATGGGTTCAAGAACTTTAAGAAAAAAAGATTTAAAACATTTTCGCCAAAAAGGTGGACATGTGGAATCGTTCTTTCCCTCTAAACTTCCCCTCATCAATCTCCGTATGAATAACCGAAACCATAGAAAAATCGTTATTATTGATGGCAAAATTGGTTATGTAGGAGGGTTCAATGTCGGTGATGAATATTTGGGTAAAGATAAAAAGTTTGGCTATTGGCGAGACACCCACTTAAGATTAGAGGGCGATTCTGTTAACGCACTGCAACTTAGATTTATATTGGATTGGAATTCACAATCCAATCGTGATTCAATCGAATATAAAGATAGCTATTTTCCAGATGTAGACTCAGGTGGAACAATTGGCGTACAAATTGCGTCAAGTGGTCCTGATGAAGATTGGGAACAAATCAAATATGGTTACTTAAAAATGATATCTTCCGCAAAACATTCTATATACATTCAATCACCTTATTTTATACCTGATCAAGCATTTATCGATGCAATTAAAATAGCAGCCTTAGGTGGTGTGGAAGTCAATATCATGATACCTAATAAACCGGATCATCCTTTCGTTTATTGGGCTACATTGAAAAATGCAGCTTCTCTACTATCAGCTGGCGTTAAAATTTATCATTATGATAATGGGTTCTTACATTCTAAAACTTTAATTATTGATGATGAAATCGCATCAGTAGGCACAGCCAATATGGATAATCGTAGTTTCACACTAAATTTCGAAGTGAATGCATTTGTTTATGATGAGACGATTGCAACTCAATTGAAAGAAGCATTTATTCAGGATATGAAAGTCTCTTATCAACTTACTGAGGAATTATATAATAAACGAAGTTTATGGATTAAATTCAAAGAAGGCATATCTCAATTACTTTCACCTATTTTATAAATGTCTTTAATAGTTGTCATCCTATTAACAATTATTACTGTAAATACGTACAAGTTAATTTAATAAGGAGCGTAACATGAATGTACAACAGCAAATAAAGTTAGCGTATAATTATATGAAAGAGTTTCATATAAGCGATTATTCTGGTCACGATATTGCGCATGTGGAACGTGTAACGTCGTTAGCGCAAATCATTGCTAAAAACGAACAACAGGGTGACTACTTAATTATCACATTATCTGCCTTACTACATGATGTCATCGATGATAAATTAACAGATAAAGCAATTGCATTAAATCAACTTAAAACATTTTTAGAACATATTGAAGTGACACCTACGCAGCAACAATCAATTATTTATATTATCGAACATATGAGTTATAGAAAAGGGCGCAATAATGAGGTAGCTCTTTCAATAGAAGGACAAATTGTAAGGGATGCTGACCGATTGGATGCTATTGGTGCAATTGGTATTGCAAGAACTTTTCAATTTGCAGGCCATTTTAATGAACCTATGTGGACCGAATCGCCACATAGTGGACCACCAAATACAGATAGCATTCCAAATTTGCCCCCTTCTGCTATACGCCATTTTTATGATAAGTTGTTAAAATTAAAAGCATTAATGCTTACTAAAACTGGTAGACAACTGGCTGAAGAAAGACATGCTTTTATGGAGCAGTTTTTAACACAATTTTATAAAGAATGGCATATTGATTGAATGCTATAACAAAAAGGTCGATACCTCTTTCCAGGGTATCGACCTTTTCTATAATATAGCATTGATTAAGCTATTTACTTTTTCTTTTTATTATTCTTAGAAACAACTTGAGTGTTTTTACCTTTTTTATTTGAGTTACCATTATTTTCCTCAAATTTTTCAATCATTGGCGCAACTTCTCTTTGAGCAACTTTTTCATAGTACATATTGGCGAAGTAAGTTTGGACAATTAAGAATGCCGCACTGACAGACCAATATAGACCTAAAGCTGATGCCGAACTTAATGAAATCCAGATGATCATAATTGGTGATACAATCATCATCATGTAAGTCATTTGACGTTGTTCTTGAGGCATTTGTTTACTTGATACCCAAGCTTGGATAAAGTAAAGCACACCGGCAATAATAGTAATCCAAATATCAGGATGAACTAAATTGAACCATAAGAAGTGTGGATGTTCTGCAATTCCGCCACCAATACGGTAACGTAATACGAAGTATAATCCCATAACAACTGGCATTTGAATTAATACTGGTAAACAGCCTAATGCACTCTTCATTGGATTAATATCGTATTTCTTATAAACTTCCATCATTTCTTGGTTTGCTGCCATTTTCTCTTCTTGAGTTCGTGCACGTTTAACTTTTTCTTGCACACCATCAACTTCTGGCTTAGCAACTTTCATTTTTTCACGCATCATATGACTATTTTTATAGTTTGATAACATGAATGGTAACAAGATAACACGAATTACTAAAACTAATACGATAATTGCAATACCGTAATCATCATTAAATACTGAATGGCCTAACCAATGTAAAACTCTAGCCATTGGTTCTACGAATGTATTATAGAAAAATCCATCTCTATTACTAGATTTTGAATAATCACACCCGGCTAAAAAGACCATTACCCCTAATAACAAAGGTAGTAACGCTTTCTTCTTCATTTTTACACCTCTATTGATATATTCACATAGGGATTATTTTATCATAGTAACCGTGTACTAGAAAACAAAAAAAGAAAAATTTTCTTATTTATTTGAAATAATTTTTCATTTTAGTAACAGTCTTGTCAATATTATGACTACGTGCAATCGCCGAAATAACTGAAACACCGTCTGCACCATTTTGAGCAATAGGTTCAATATTGTCTTCTGTTATACCTCCAATTGCTACCATAGGTAACGAAGGATTGATCTTTTTTAATGTGGCAATCATAGCGGGACCTACTGGTGCACTCGCATCATTTTTAGAAATTGTTGCAAACATCGGTCCAACACCAATATAATCAACATGATCTAAATCGGATTGATTATATTCTTCCTCGTTGCCAATGCTAAGTCCTATGATTTTATTTTCGAACCGCTTAGCAAATGACTTCACATTTTCATCATCTTGCCCTACATGAATACCGTCTGCATTTATTTTTTCAGCTAAATCAACATCGTCATTTACAATAAACGGTACATGATAGTCATGACATAAATTTAATAACTCAATTGCTAAATTTTCTTTATCAGCACCGTCTAATGACGTGGGTCCTTTTTCACGAAATTGAAAAAGCGTGATACCGGCATTTAAGGCATGCTTCACTATTTCTCTAATATCTTTTCCCTCTGGAATATCTTGCGTACCGCAAATAAAATAAACATTTAATCGTGATGGATTAAACATTTTACTCCACCTCTTGTCTTTTGACTTGTTGTTGGTAGGTATTAAAATCAATGACATACATCTGATCTAATAATTTAGATAAAAATGTACCTGGTCCATTTACTTGTTGATCTTGTTCAGCGCGTTCAGCAGCAATATTATAGATGCTAACCGCTTCTTCTAACACTTGTAGAGATGGCGTTTCTTCTCTAAATAAGAAACTTGCTACAATGCCCCCAAGTAAGCATCCAGCACCAGTAATCTTGGCTAATAATGGTGACCCATTAGATAACTTCACCACTTTATTATTTTGGACAATAACATCTTCTTTACCAGTTAACACGATGGCTGTATTCAATTTCTCATGGGCACGCTTAGCTATTTCAACAACGTCTAAGTCAGTTTCACCATCCGTACCTTTCATCGTTGTTGTTGCATCTACTAACGTTAAAATTTCAGAAGCATTACCTTTAATAACTGATACTTTCACTTCTGATAAGAATTTTTGGCAAAATGCTTTGCGATACGAAGAAGCACCAACTGCTACTGGATCAAATACAATGGGTGTTCCTTGTTGATTCGCTATTTTACCTATTTCCAAAATGTCTTGTTCATTTGCCTTAGTCATCGTACCAATATTAATAAGTAACGCCCCTGCAACTTTATAAAATTCTTCCGCTTCTTCAGGTGCTTCACTCATTGCTGGACTAGCACCAATGCTAAGTAATCCATTTGCCGTAAAGTTTTTCACGACATCATTTGTATAACAGACAACTAAAGGATTCTCTTGTCTTAAACGTTCCAAATTATTCATCATCTAATCCAACCTTCTTCATATATGCAAAATGGTTTACCGGTCCTCTACCTTGACCAATTTCTGGCGTATATTGAATACTCAATGAAATAAATTTCTTCGCTTTTTTAACCGCTTCATAGATAGATTTACCTTTAGCCAGTTCTGCAGTAATCACCGCTGAGAATGTACATCCAGTTCCGTGCGTATGTTTAGTGTCAAAGCGTTGATCTTCAAAGGTATACACATCATCCTTAGTAAATAAGAAGTCTTTAGCATTGTTTAAATCAGCAGAGTGTCCACCTTTTATGACAACGCCTTTACTGCCTATTTCATTAATAAAGATATTGCCTGCTTTACGAATATTTTCTTCCGTGTCTATTTTAATGCCTGTTATTTCCTCTGCTTCAGGAATATTAGGCGTGACGACATCTGCTAAAGGTAGTAATGTATTCTGTAAATGTTTCTTGGTTTCATCATCCATTAACGAATCGCCACTCTTAGCTAACATGACTGGATCGATGACGTATGGAATATCTGAATGTTGTCTCAAATAATGTTGAATTAACGCCATTGTTTCATGAGTCGCAATCATACCTGTTTTAATAGCATGTGGTAATTCGTCATTGAAGACGCTATCTAATTGTTCTTGAACCCAACTTGTCTCAAGATTATGGATATGTTGTACCCCTTTAGTATTTTGCGCAACGATACTTGTAATAGCTGCCATGCCGTAGACACCACAGGCATGAAATGATTTTAAATCGGCCATTACACCAGCGCCACCTGATGGATCAGTTCCCGCGATTGTTAAAGCGATTTTAGGTTTATGCATTTTTGTCGCCTCCGAAGTTCCATTGTTCGTTAGTATAAGCCATATTAAAGAAATTACGTTCGTGAATCGTACTTTGTAAGAAACTTTCTTTAATATCATGCTTTTCTTGTTCTGTACAATTTGCTGTTAATTCATCTAATAAATTATCAAATACTACTATTAATGGACGCATTTCTGTACTATAGAAATCAAACCATTTTGCAGTTACAGAATCTCTATTTAGATTTTGATCCTCTAATGCCATTTTAGCTACAACTTCATATACATAAGGGCATGGTGCCATTGCAGCTATTGTATACGCCGCATTCTCATGTGCATAGGCATGATAATACATATGTTTAATGTAATGATCACCGCTTGGAGGCCATACTTTTTCTTTAACAATTTCTTCATAAGGTTCATTAATGTAATCTGCTAAAATTTCATGTGCCTCAACTTCACCATCTAGCATAAATTCAATTTGTTCAACTAAAAATTTAACATCTTTCATTGTTGGTGCTTTTGGGATAAGAAGTGCATATAAATTTGTAAATTCCTTTAAATATGATGCATCCGCTCTTAAATATTGACGTACTGCTTGAGCGTCTAACTTCCCTTTTAAAAGGTCTTGAATAAACCCATCATTATAGATATCTTCAATAATAGGTTGTGAAGCCTCTTTAATCTCAGTTGAAAATGTCATAGTCATATCCTCCTTAAAATTAAAAAATGCTACATTTCAACGTAGAAATGTAGCTATCATTCAATAAAGAGAACATAACATATACATTACTACTTTCCTACGTTGGCATTAACCAAATCAGGTTATAAGGGTCTGAATTTAATCATCTCAGCCATTAGCAATGGCTCCCCTAGTAGCATTATCTTATTAATTTAACGATATCAAATTGATTAGGATTTATCAAATAAAACAGAAAGGGAGAGGACAGAAATAAAATAAACTCATTGTTCTCCCTAGCTTACTTTGCTTGTAGCATTTATTAGTGAAAGTCTCTTTGTTGGGGCCCCGCCCGCAAGGATAACTAGTGCTAAAAAAGCTTGATTTAAGCGTATTTTCAAATCAGTCATCTATTGTCAAAATGAAAAAGCAGGCTGAGACACTTTATTATGTCCCAGCCTACTCAATTAATATTATTATATTGCTAAATTAAGCAGTTACCCATTGTGATGGACCTGCAGTATTATATAATTTAACAGCAGCAGCATCTTGAACGTGTTCTGGTGCTTGTGCTGGTGATACACCTTTATATTGAGCAGGTGCTACTGAATCCCAAGTTGATTGTAAGAATTGATATTTACCTGCTGCACCTGAACTTGGATTAATAGCAGTAATGTCGCCACCTGATTCACGTTGTGCAATTTGTTGTAAATGACTGTTTACATTTACAGAAGAACCACTTGAAGCAGTGTTACTTGAAGCACTTGAGTTAGAAGTTGTAGCTTCAGTTTGTGGTTGTTGTGTTTGTTGAGTTTGTGGTGCTTGTTGTACTTGTGTTGGTTGAGCTTGACTAGATTGTTGTGAAGAAGCTACTTGTTCAGCTGAAGTTTGGTTAGTAGCAGCTGATGCTTGTTCACTAACATCTTGTTGTGGTGAAACTAAGCCTGTTTGTGCATAGTTCCAACTCCAGTTAGTACCATCTGATTCGAAATGATAAGTGAAACCTTCATAATCAAATGTTACGTTATATGCACCTTCTTGGATAGGGCTATTATTTAATGATTGATCATTTGATTGTGCTAATTGTGCTAATTCAGCTTTATTTACTTGAGCTTCGCTCGCATCTGCGTGTCCAGCGTTGCCAGCAACTACTCCTAAACCTACTGCTAATGATGAAGCAATAATTGTCTTTTTCATAATTATATATATCCTCCTAGATTTGTTTGTGTCTTAATAATAAATTTTACAAGTAACACTTTAACATCCATAAAACCATAGTAGGTTACAGTGAAATAAAAAAAGCCAGTACTTTTTTACATCCAAATTACAAACGTACTGTAACCCTATTTTTTAGTTATGGACTTTCATGACGGTTTTGAGTAGCGATATGTATAAGTATCTCTTGTAATACTAATGAAATCTTTCAGATAATTATATTAAAAATTTAAGAACCTCTCTTATAAAATTGATAATATAAGAGAGGCCATGAGTATAATTAAAGAAGTTATTTATAGTAAATAGGGATGGAGTTAATAGAACATTAGTTTATATCAATCACTTCTAGGTGATCGTATGAATAAGTGTCTTCATTGAATGAGGTGTCAGGGAGAATATCATTATTTTTGGATTTGGGGGACATAAATTTAATTGTTTCAACATATAATTCAGTCACAAAGTGCGTTTGGCCCTCTTTATCGTATTTACGTGATCTCATTTGACCAGTAATACCTACTAAAGCGCCTTGATCAGTATACAATTCAATATTGGTAGCTGTTTTACCAAAAGCTTTACAAAATATATAATCACAAGCTATTTCATTGTTGTCATCTTTATAATTACGTTCTGTTGCAACACAGAACGTGGCTATCTTCACCTCCTCTTTCTCAAATATTTGTGCCTTTTTGGTCAACCGACCTACTATCACAATCTTGTTTAGCATGTGTCACCTCCTTCTACAACTATAGTATTCATTTATAACTATGGCGTCAAAATTCTATTTTTAAGATTTTTATTCCTATTAATACTCAAAGTTTGATATATTTAAAGAAAATAATTGTAAAACTCATATTAGATTATTGATAATTTCATTTTTTGCATAATTTTAATTTTTTTGGGGATGTGATGAAGTGAAGACATTTAAAGCTGTACGTTTTCAAATTGTTAATGAAAATGGAGGTATAACTGAATTTGAGCTAGAAGATGGTGTAATCATCAATAAAGAAAATAGTGGTACTGGTTGGCTTCTAGAGGTTGTCATTTCAAATGCGCACTATGAAACAATGAAAAAATATTATGATGATCAAACACTATTAGATATTAGAGTCGTGATAACACGCCCTTCGAATGATCCTGCACTTTTTGATGCTACAATCAAAAGTATTTCTGAATTCGAAACAACAATGTCAATTGTATTAGATTGTCATATTTACACCTTACGACAAGTTTATGCAGAGAGTTTATTAGAACAATTAGTTGATGAAGGACTGTCAGGTGAGGAATTAAAAGTAACATTTAATCGTATGATGCAATCTAAACCTAAACTAAAAGAAGAAAAATTTGAAAGAGAATAAAATAGGAGTGGAACACAATTCAATGTTCCACTCCTATTTATATTGATTATAAAAGCATGTTTTGGTTTAAGCATCTTGGATAGCGAAAGTTAATTCACAACTACAAGCGAGTTGGCCATCTACCGTAGCCTTTGCTGTACCTTTTCCGATTGGACCTTTGATTTTAGTAATTTCTACCTCTAACATTAGCGTATCACCAGGCGTTACTTGTTTTTTAAATCTACATTTATCAATTCCAGCAAACAATGCAATTTTTCCTTTATTCTCTTCGCTGTTAAGCATAGCAACAGCACCTGTTTGTGCTAATGCTTCAGTAATTAATACACCAGGCATAACAGCATAATCTGGGAAGTGCCCTTGGAAAAATGGTTCATTACCAGATACTTGTTTTAGTCCAACACATCTCTTGCCCTCTTCGTATTCAACTACACGATCAATAAGTAAAAATGGTTGTCTATGTGGGATAATTTGCTTAATTTGATTATAATCGAAAATTGTTTCCATAATGTATGTCCTCCAGAAGTATTATAAAGTGAGTATACGATTAATCATTTACTCGTTCAATATTAGCACCTAATGACTTTAATTTCTCATGGAAATTAACATAACCGCGGTCTAAATGTTTTAATTCTGTAACCTGAGTTGTACCATCAGCTACTAAGCCAGCTAAAATTAATGCTGCCGCTGCTCTTAAATCTGTTGCTTTAACTTGAGCACCTTGCAATTGACTCTTACCTTGAATTTTAGCACTTCTACCTTCTACAGTAATATTTGCATTCATACGCTTAAATTCTGCAACATGCATGAATCTATTTTCAAAGACAGTTTCCGTAATGACTTTATGTCCTTCAGCAGTTAATAATAACGCCATCATTTGTGATTGCATATCTGTTGGGAACCCAGGGTGTGGAAGTGTTTTGACATCAACTGGTTTAAGTTCACCCTCTGCCGTAACACGAACGCCATCTTCTTGGAAATCTAAATTAACGCCCATTTCTTCAAGTTTATAAATTAGACTCGACATATGTTCTTTTACTGCGTCTCTAACAAATACATCACCACGCGTAATAGCAGCTGCTACGATTAATGTACCTGCTTCAATTCTGTCAGGAATGATTGAATGTTCTACACCTTTCAACTTATCAACACCATGAATCGTAATGGTATCAGTACCTGCTCCGGTTACTTTGCCACCCATTTCATTAATATAATTTGCTAAATCAACAATTTCAGGCTCTTTAGCAACATTTTCAATCACTGTTTTACCTTTAGCAAGTGAAGCTGCCATAATGATATTTTGTGTTGCACCGACACTTGGGAAATCTAAATGAATGTCTGTACCTTTCAAGCCGTCTTTTGTGCTAGCGTAAATATTCCCATTCTCTAGATGTATGTCTGCACCTAATGCCTCAAACCCTTTAATATGTTGCTCTATTGGACGAGCGCCGATTGCACAACCACCTGGTAATGCAACGATAGCATGACCTAAACGTGCTAACAAAGGACCCATAACTAAGATGCTTGCTCGCATTTTACTAACATATTCATAAGGGGCTTCTTCTTTTAAAGTCGTAGATGCATCTACTGTAACTGCACCTTCTTCTTTATTATATTCAACTTTAGCATTTAAAGTCGATAATACATTGTTTATCGTTACTACATCGCTTAAATCTGGTACATTAACAAGTTTACTTTTTCCTTCTGAAGCTAATAGTGATGCAGTCAATATTGGTAATACTGCATTTTTAGCTCCTTCAACTTTAACTTCTCCAGTTAGGCGATTGCCACCTTCAATTACTATTTTATCCATATTAATCCTCCACTTTAAACTCCTATTACTATCTTCATTTCCCGATTTTCAATCAATTATTTATTTATTTATTATATCTATTTTTAAAAAGAATTTACAATAATCTCATTATTGAAATAAAAATTTCACTTGAGTTGAGAATTGTAATAAATCAATTAAAAAATTGCTTACGGCTGTACCCAATAAGATGGCTAAAAACATTAGACAAACTTGTACTTGAGTAGCGTAACCTTTTTTAAAAAATTGATCTAATTTGAGAGAGTTTAAGGCCCAATAAGCTATACATATACACAAAACATGTAAAACCAAGTGTATGATCGCAAACTGTCCAATATAATCCATGACTTTCTCTCCTTTTAGATTTCTGTACTATATTGTACATTAAAAATGCACAGAATGATACTAAACTTGACTATCATAGAACACAAAAAAGGTTTGAAAACTAAATTTAGTTTTCAAACCTTTTTAATTATTTTAATTGTGCTACGCGTAAGCGGTTTTCAGCTCTAGCCAACGCTCGTTTAGCTCTGTTTATATCACTGTTATCCTGATCGTCCAAATGAGATTGTGCTCTTTGACGTGCTAATTTAGCTCGTTCAACATCTATCTCACTGGCAGTTTCAGCTGTTTGAACAATGACAGATACTTTATGTTGTCTAATTTCAACAAAGCCACCACTAACAGCTATATATTCAGTACCATTTCTAAAGTTCACTTTAACATGGCCTGTTTTTAATGCGGCAACTGTCGGAATATGCCCACTCATGACACCCATTTCACCAGCTGTTGTTTGAAAAACAACTAGTTCAACGTCATCTTTTTCGTAGACTGAACCATTAGGAGTGACAATATCAAGATTAACTGTACTCATTATCTATACCTCCTAATTGTTTAGACTTCAACACCCATATCTTTTGCTTTGGCAATTACATCTTCCATACTACCAACTAAACGGAAAGCATCTTCAGGAATATGGTCGTATTTACCATCTAAAATCGCTTTGAAATCAGCTACTGTCGTTTTAACAGGTACATATGAACCTTTTTGACCAGTAAATTGTTCTGCAACGTGGAAGTTTTGTGATAAGAAGAATTGAATTCTACGTGCACGTTCTACTGTAAGTTTATCTTCTTCTGATAACTCATCCATACCTAAAATTGCGATAATATCTTGCAATTCTCTATATTTTTGAAGTGTTGATTGAACATCACGTGCCACTTCATAGTGCTCTTGACCAACAATTGCTGGTTCTAACGCTCTTGATGTAGACGCTAATGGATCCACAGCTGGATAGATACCCATTTCTGTTAATTTACGTTCAAGGTTAGTTGTCGCATCTAAGTGAGCGAATGCAGTTGCTGGCGCTGGGTCAGTATAGTCATCGGCTGGTACGAATACGGCTTGGATTGATGTTACAGAACCTTTATTCGTTGATGTAATACGTTCTTGTAATTGACCCATTTCTGTAGCTAATGTAGGTTGATAACCTACGGCAGAAGGCATACGTCCTAATAAAGCTGATACTTCAGAACCTGCTTGAGTAAATCTGAAAATGTTATCGATGAATAAAAGAACGTCTTGTCCTTGTTCATCACGGAAGTACTCAGCCATTGTTAATGCAGATAAAGCTACACGCATACGCGCACCAGGTGGCTCGTTCATTTGACCGAATACCATCGCTGTTTTCTTGATAACACCACTATCTCTCATTTCATAGTAAAGGTCATTACCTTCACGTGTACGTTCACCTACACCAGCGAATACAGAGATACCACCATGTTCTTGTGCGATGTTATTAATTAATTCTTGAATTAATACGGTTTTACCAACTCCGGCACCACCGAATAGTCCGATTTTACCACCTTTAATATAAGGTGCTAGTAAGTCTACAACTTTAATTCCAGTTTCAAGAATTTCCACTTCAGTAGATAATTCATCAAAATTAGGTGATTGTCTATGAATTGGATCACGTCTCACTGAACTATCTAATTTATCTTCTAAATCAATTGTATCACCTAAGACGTTAAATACACGACCTAGCGTTACTTCACCAACTGGCACTGAAATATCTTGTCCAGTGTTTTGAACTTCCATGCCTCGTTGAACACCATCTGTTGAATCCATAGCGATTGTACGAACAACGTCATCACCTAGTTGTAATGCAACTTCAAGTGTTAATTCAAAAGTACCATCTTCTTTAGGAACTTCAATGATTAAGGCGTTATTAATTTCAGGTACTTCATTATGTTCAAAACGAACGTCAATAACAGGACCCATAACCTGAGTTACACGGCCATTACCCATGTTGTTTCCTCCTTTAAAATATTATTCAAGTGCTGCGGAACCACCAACAATTTCAGTAATTTGTTGTGTGATTTCAGCTTGTCTCGCTCTATTATATTGTAATGATAAGTCATCAATAAGTTCAGTCGCATTATCAGAAGCATTTTTCATTGCAGTCATTCTCGCTGCATGTTCACTAGCCTTAGCATCTAAAATCGTTCCATAAATTAAACTTTCAACATATTGAGGAAGAATAACACTTAGGATAGATTCTTTATCCGGTTCAAATTCATAAGAAGACATTTGACCTTGACCTTGGCTAGAATCTTCTCGAGATAATGGTAAAACTTGTTTAGTCGTTGGTTTATTTTCAAGAACACTAACATAATGACTATAATAAATTTTTAATTCATCAATATGTTCTTCACTAAATAAGTCAATCGCATGTTTCGCAATTGCTTGTATTGATTTGAATGAAGGTTGATCGGGAACATCAACAAGTGAATTCTCAATTTCATAACCTCTATTTTTAAGGAAATCAACACCAGATTGACCTAATACAATAATGCTATATTCATCACTACTAGAATGTTTTTCACTAATATCATTAATCAGTTGTTTTAAGACATTTGAACTGTATGCACCTGCTAAGCCTTTGTCACTAGTAATTACTAAGTAACCACTACGTTGAACTTGTCTAGGTCTTAACATAGGATGACTAGAGTGTTTACTCGCTCCTGCAATTGCAGTAATCGCATCCTGCATTTTTTCCATATAGGGTTCAAATTGCTTTGTGTTTTTTTCAGCTCGACGTAATTTTGAACTTGATACCATGTTCATTGCTTTGGTAATTTGTTTCATTTTTTTCGTCGATTTGATACGACCATCTATCTCTTTTAATGAAGCCATTATCTCACCACCCTTTCAATTTAAAGTTTAATTATTCAGATTTGCTAAAGCTTTTCTTGAATTCATTAATTGTAGCTTCAAATTTTTCGTCAGATGGTAAGGCACCAGTTTCTCTAATTTCATTTAATAAGTCAGAACCATTTGATTTCGCCCAACTATTTAATTCGTCTTCGAAACGTGTAATATCCTCAACAGGAATATCATCTAAATAACCTTTTGTTAAGGCATATATAATTAAAACTTGGTTTTCAACAGGTAATGGTTTGTTTTGGTCTTGTTTCAACACTTCAACCGTACGTTTACCTCTTTCAAGTTTTCTGGCTGTGAATTCATCTAAATCAGAACCGAATTGCGCAAATGATTCTAACTCTCTATAAGAAGCTAAGTCTAAACGTAGCGTTCCTGCTACCTTCTTCATTGCTTTGATTTGAGCAGATCCACCTACACGTGAAACTGATTGTCCCGCATTAATCGCAGGTCTTACACCTGAGAAGAAGAAGTCAGACTGTAAGAAGATTTGTCCATCTGTAATTGAAATTACGTTAGTTGGTACATAAGCAGAAATATCCCCTGCTTGTGTTTCGATAATTGGTAACGCCGTAATTGAGCCGCCACCTAAATCATCATTTAATTTGGCTGCTCTTTCTAATAATCTACTATGTAGATAGAAAACATCACCAGGGTAAGCTTCACGACCTGGAGGTCTACGTAAAAGTAATGATAACTCACGGTATGCTGCCGCTTGTTTTGTAAGATCATCATAAACGATTAATACATGCTTACCATTAAACATGAATTCCTCACCCATAGTTACACCAGAATAAGGTGCAATATAAAGTAATGGTGAAGGTTCAGATGCTGAAGCTGAAACAACAATGGTGTAATCTAATGCGCCAGCTTGACGTAATTTTTCTACATTTGCACGTACAGTTGAATCTTTTTGACCAATTGCTACGTAAATACAAATTGTATCTAAACCTTTTTGGTTTAAGATTGTATCAATACCGATTGTTGTTTTACCTGTTTGTCTATCTCCGATAATTAACTCACGTTGACCACGTCCGATTGGAACTAATGCGTCAATCGCTTTAATACCAGTTTGAAGTGGTTCGTCAACAGATTTACGAGCCATTACACCTGTTGCTTTTTGTTCAACAGGACGTGTTTTTGTTGTATTGATAGGACCTTGTCCATCAATAGGTTGACCTAATGGGTTAACAACGCGACCAATAAGTTCTTCCCCTACTGGAACTTCCATAATACGTCCAGTACGTCTAACTTCGTCGCCTTCAGTAATTTCAGTATATGGTCCTAAAATAACTACACCCACATTTGATTCTTCAAGGTTTTGAGCTAAACCAAGAACACCATTTGAGAACTCTACTAGCTCACCAGCCATACAGTCATTTAATCCGTGAATTAATGCGATACCGTCACCAATTTGGAGTACCGTACCTACATCAGTTACAGACATTTCAGACTCATAATTTTCAATTTGTGAGCGAAGTAATGCACTGATTTCTTCAGCTTTTATGGCCATCTATGTCACTCCTCTTTATTTTAGTTTACTCTTCTAAATTTGCGTTCGATTTGTTCTAAATCTTTTTTAACACTGCCATCTAGCACAGTAGTACCAACTTTAACTCTAAATCCTCCAATTAATTCAGGATTTATTTTCGTAGTAATATGTACTTGTGATAAATTCGTTTGTTTTAAAATTAAGTCTTTAATGCGACTAAGTTCATCGTCACTTAATTGATAAACTGATTCAACAATGGCTGAATCTTCATTATGATGTTCATTGTATAAACTTTTAAATTCTTTAAAAATTGAATTAATCAGTACTAAATGACGATTATTAGCTAATATCATTAGCATATTTTTTAAGTAATAATTAGCATCTCCAAAAACGATACCAACAAATTTGCGTCTTTCAGAAGCTGGTTGGTTAGGATTTGAGTCAATTGCTCTTAAATCTTCATCATAGTTTTTTGTGGCTTCACTAACTATACTAAGTTCTTCGTACATTAAATCTAATCTGTCTTTATCGATAGCGACGTCAAATAATGCTTTAGCGTATTTATTTGCTACATTTGCCATTATTTATCGCCTGCCTCTTTTAAATACTTATCAACAAGTTCTTTTTGATCTTGTTCTGAAATTTCTTTTTGAAGTACTTTAGATGCAATCAATACTGATAACTCAGACACTTGATTGTTAATATCTGCTAATGCACGTTCTTTCTCGCTATTGATTTCACTTTGAGCAGTTTCAATCATACCGTTTGCACGAATATTTGCTTCATGAATGATTTCTTCATGTTGTTTACGTGCTTGAACTCTAGCATCTTCTAAAATACGTTGAACTTCATCTTGAGTTTGTTTTAGTGTCTTTTTATTTTCTTCTTCAAGTTTTTGTGCATTTAATTTTGCTTCTTCAGCTTCATCAATGTCTCTATTGATGTCGCGTTCACGTTTGTCCATTACTTCTTTTAATGGACCCCAAGCAAATTTCTTAAGTAGTGCTAATAAAATAGCAAATGTGATTACTGTAACAATGACAGTACCCCATTCAACACCACCACCTGCTGCACCTAAAACGAATGAATTAGTTAATGCATTCACTGGCATTTGACACTCCTTTCATAATTAATCACCACTTGCCATTAAATAAAACGAACGGCGAAGATCCAAGTGACTTCGCCATGAAATTTTCTTATTGGAAAAGAGTCATGAATGCGATTACAACACCGATGATAGGTAATGCCTCAACTAAACCAATACCGATGAACATGATACTCATTAATTGTCCACGTGCTTCTGGTTGACGAGCTACACCTTCTACTGTTCTTGAAACGATAAGACCGTTACCGATACCTGCGCCTAGTGCTGATAAACCAATTGCAATTGCTGCTGCGATTAAACCCATATTAATAATTCCTCCTAAAATGTTTGTTTAAGTTAATGTGTGTCCGCTACTTTGTGGGACATGTAAACCATTGAAAGCATGATAAATATATATGCTTGGATTGAGCCGACAAAGATAGAGAATCCTTGCCATACGATTAAACCTGGAATACCTATAATCCAACCCCAAGCACTGCTTACAACTAAGCCGGCTAATAAAGAAAGTAATAATTCACCGGCAAATATATTACCGTATAAACGTAGACCAAGTGTTAATGTTGAAGAGAATTCTTCAAAAACATTGATAATTGCTAATGGCCAGAATGGTTTAAAGTAATTACCTATGTAAGCTTTAGTTCCACGCATTTTCACACCATAATAGTGTGTAAGTAATATCATCATAGTTGATAATGTCAATGTGACAGTTGCATCAGCTGTTGGAGATTTCCACCATAGATAATGATCTTTAGTCACTATAGCAAATGGTAGTCCTAACATGTTTGCAACAAAGATAAATAAAATCAATGTTACTGCTAAGAAGTGAAACTGACCACCTTTTTTCCAAGCCATATTACTCTCTATGATGCTTCTTACAAAGTCAAAGATCCATTCGATAAAATTCTGTTTACCTGATGGTCTTTTCTTTAGATTACGCGTACAAATAATAGCTATTAGAAAAACAATGATTGCTGTAACAACTAACATCATGATGCTTGCTAAATTGAAAACGAGATCAAAACCAAATACATTCCAACTTACGAGCGGGTTTTTGTGATCCATGTACTCACCTCTTTCTTTATTAAAATTTTAATTCTTAAGCAGTAGAGGGCGTAAAATGATTAAAACATAAGAAAACATAAGACCAATCATTACCCCAATAATATTGACACTATCTTTAAATAAAAACCATATTACACACGCAATGATAGCGACTAAGTACCTCCAAGTATTGCCCGTAGAAATATGTATGTTATCTGGTTGCTTTGCCCGAGATAAATATAATTCGAAAATATAGGTATTTATTAAAGATCCAAATGTTCCTATTATTAATCCTAGAATAAAAGGATTTGGAATAACGATATACAACACAGCCAATATAATTAAAAAATAAATATAATATTGAATGAATTGTTTAAATATGATGCTGAAACGCCTCATTTTTCTCCTCCAAATTAACTTATGACAACCATGTAAACCGTTCCACTCATACAAATTTAATAATAATATAGGGTAAATAGTGTGTCAATTCTATTCAAATTGTTGTAAAAATTAACTCTTTTATTGTCACAAAATGTTCACAATTTAGATTTTTTTATGATTTGAAGGGCTCTGGTGAATTTGATGTCAAACCAAAATAATATTTTATACTCTCACAAATTCTTATAGATGCTTTACCATCACCATAAGGATTTTGAGTTTGTGACATTTGATTATAAATTATTTCGTTATCCAATAATTCTTCCGTTATATGATGCACATTTTCAAAATCCGTTCCAATTATTTTCAAAGTGCCCGCTGCTACACCTTCTGGTCTCTCGGTTACATCTCTAAGCACTAGTACAGGTTTATTCAATGAAGGTGCCTCTTCTTGAATACCGCCTGAATCCGTCAAGATTAAATAGGCGTTACTTACGAAGTTGTGGAAGTCTACAACGTCTAATGGTTCAATTAATTCAATACGCTCATGATCACCTAAATACTTATAAGCTAGTGACCTTACTTTAGGATTCAGATGTAGTGGTGATACAATGACCACATCTTCATATTCATCAACAATAGTGCGCATTGCTTTATAAATCTCAATCATTGGCTGTCCAATATTTTCTCTTCGGTGAACAGTTAATAGAATAATGCGTTTATTTTGATGCTTTGTGATTATATCTGATGTATATTCCTTTTGGACCGTTAATTTAAGTGTATCAATAGCAGTATTTCCAGTAATAATTACTGTGTCTGGATTTTTCTGTTCTTGAAGCAAATTATTCGCTGCACCTTTAGTAGGCGCAAAATGCAGGTCGGCTAAATTACTTACCATTTGCCTATTTATCTCTTCTGGGAAAGGTGCATATTTACGTCGTGTTCTTAAACCAGCTTCTACGTGACCAACAGGTACTTGATTATAAAAAGCAGCTAGTGCACCTGAAAATGTAGTAGTGGTATCGCCATGGACGAGCACCATATCCGGTTTTTCTTTTTTTATAATTTCTTCAAGTTGCGTCATTGCTCTTGATGTAATATCTGATAACGTTTGACCTTCCTTCATGACATTCAAATCATAATGTGGCTCGATGTTGAAAGTTTGTAAGACCGAATCTAACATTTCGCGATGCTGAGCAGTTACAACAATCATTGGTTCTAACTCAGCATCACACTCGAGTGCCTTCACTAAAGGTGCCATCTTAATTGCTTCTGGTCTAGTACCAAAGACTGTCATAATCTTTCTCATACATAAACTCCTATACCTATTTTGTACCGAACAATCTGTCTCCAGCATCACCTAAACCTGGTGTAATATATGCTTTATCATTTAATTTTTCGTCTAATGCTGCAATATAGATATCGACATCATCGTGCGCTTCTTGCATTTTTTCAACACCTTCTGGTGCAGCAATAAGGCACATGAATCTAATATTTTTAGCACCACGTTTCTTCAACGAATTAATTGCTTCGATTGCTGATGCTCCAGTAGCTAACATTGGGTCTACCACAATAATTTGTCTCTCATCAATATCTTGTGGAAGTTTAGCAAAGTATTCTACTGCTTCCAATGTTTTAGGATCACGGTATAAACCAATATGACCAACACGTGCCGCTGGGACTAAGCTTAATACACCATCTGTCATCCCTAAACCGGCTCTAAGAATTGGAACAATTGCTAATTTTTTACCAGCTAATCTTTTTGCAGTCATAGTTGTTACTGGCGTTTTAATTTCAACATCTTGAAGTTCTAAATCTCTAGTAACCTCATACGCCATTAACATGCCGACTTCATCAACAAGTTCTCTAAATTCTTTAGTTCCCGTATTCATATCACGGATATAACTTAATTTGTGTTGAATTAGTGGGTGATCAAATACATGTACTTTACTCATTTATATTGCCTCCAAAATTTTATAAATTATTCATATAGCGGATATTTAGCTGTTAAACGACTTACCCTTTCTCTTGCTTCTTTCAATTTTGTATCATCATTAGGGTGTTTAAGTGCTAAGCTAATAATACGACCAACTTCTTTGAATGCTTCTTCATCAAAGCCTCTTGTTGTAGCAGCTGGTGTGCCTAAACGTATACCACTTGTTACAAAAGCTTTTTCTTGATCAAATGGAATTGTATTTTTATTACATGTTATTCCAATTGAATCTAATGTCGCTTCCGCTTCTTTACCTGTAACATTTACTGAGTTTTTAACATCTACAGATACTAAATGGTTATCAGTGCCACCTGACACAATTCTAAAGCCCTCTTCTTTCAACGTTTCAGAAAGCACTTTAGCATTTTTGATGACTTGCTCTTGATACGTTTTAAAGTCTTGTTCAAGTGCTTCACCGAATGCGACTGCTTTAGCAGCAATGACATGTTCTAAAGGTCCACCTTGTATTCCAGGGAATATTGTTTTATCTATATCCTTCTTATACGCTTCTTTACAAAGAATTAATCCACCACGTGGGCCACGTAAAGTTTTATGCGTCGTTGTTGTTACAAAATCAGCATATTCTACAGGATTTGGATGTAAACCTGCTGCAACTAAACCAGCGATATGAGCCATATCAACCATTAATTTAGCGCCAACTTCATCAGCGATTTCTTTAAACTTTTTAAAATCAAGTTGTCTTGAATACGCTGAAGTTCCTGCAACGATTAATTTAGGCTTGTGTTCATGTGCTAGTTGACGCACAACGTCATAGTCAATTTTTTCAGTTTCTTTATCTACGCCATAATCTACAAAGTTGTAGAATTTACCACTGAAATTAACTGGTGAACCATGTGTTAAATGACCACCATGACTCAAATTCATACCTAAAACAGTATCACCCATCTCTAAAGCGACAAGATATACTGCCATATTGGCTTGAGACCCTGAGTGGGGTTGCACATTTACATGCTCCGCACCAAATAATGCTTTCGCTCTTTCAATTGCAATCGTTTCAGTTACGTCAACATAATCACAACCACCATAGTAACGACGACCTGGATAGCCTTCAGCATATTTGTTAGTCATCACAGAACCCTGTGCTTCCATCACCGCTTCAGATACAAAGTTTTCAGATGCGATTAATTCAATGTTGTTATTTTGCCTATTATATTCATTTTGAATTGCTTCATAGACAGCTTTATCTTGATTTTGGATATATGACATATAAAATCCCCCTTTACACTTTTTAGCTTATTCGTATTTAGCTCGTTCACCACCGATTTTCTTAGGTCTTGATGTAGCTATCGTAACAATAGCTTCACCAACTTGTTTGACACTTGTTCTAACCGGTACACAAACGTGTTTAATATGCATTCCAATTAATGTTTGACCAATATCAATACCCTTAGGGACTGAAATATGTTCAACTACGATTGGATCATTCATTTGCTTATAAGCATAAGTTGCAAGACTTCCACCTGCGTGAACATCAGGAACAACTGATACTTCTTCCATCGTTAGCGGATTGAAATCTTCACGTTCAATTGTAACTGCTCTGTTAATATGCTCACAGCCTTGAAATGCAAAAGAAACACCAGTCTCTTGTTTCACTTGTGCTAATGCGCTAAAGATTTCCTCTGCAACTTCCATTGATCCTACAGAACCTATCTTTTGTCCTATAACTTCAGAAGTCGAACATCCTATCACGCAAATTTCATCTTTCTTAAAAAAAGATTGCGCCTTAAGTTCATCAAGCAAAGTTTTAAGTTCTTGCATTGAAATCTCCACCTTAATTACATAATTAAAAAGAAGCATAGCAAACTAGCTATACTTCTTTATTATAACTTATTTAACGCTTAACATATACTAATTGTATAATATTTCGCTTTATGAATCTGACTGTAATTTACTTATTAAGTGTTGAAGCTCTTTAAATGTTTGTCGGTATGTTTCAATACTACCTCCAAATGGATCGCCAATATCACCTGATTCCCCAACATATTCACCAAGTTGATAAATGCGACCATTATCACCAAAACTATAAATAAGTTGTTGTTTATGCATTTCAGTCATTGTTAAGATTAAATCGCTTTCTAAATCCGCCTTACTAAATTGCTTGGCCCGCGTAGGTTCTGGCAATTCATGCTCAGCGATTACTTTAAGTGATTCAGGTGAAATAGATTGTCCATCTACTGCAAATAACCCTCTTGAATTAATAACATCTTTTTCGAGTATTTTCTTTGCAATACTTTCTGCCATCGGACTACGACACGTATTTCCAGTACATACAAACGTTATTCTCATAATGTTTCACCTCTAACTAAGTGATTTCCTGTAGCTTTACGCATTCTGTTCATAATTGCCTCTGTTGTATCTGTTTTATCAAATGCATAAATATATGCCTCATGTATTTCTGAATTTTCATCGATATCATGGAGTATTTTAAACAAATTATGATTGGCTTGTTTCGTATCATGCTGATCTTTACAGAGCGAAATGAATATGGCATCACTAGGAACAAAGTGTTTTAAATTATCCGGTAAAATAAAAGCGGTATGCGTCCAATCTTTAATAGTTGTAATAGGTTTACTTAGATTTGTCAGCATCGTTACAGGTGTTTCAGGAGCATAGTGCTTATATTTCATACCAGGGGCTATCGGTTTGCTTGTCGTATCATAATGATAATGTTCAACACTTCCAGGCAAGACTTCATTAATCATTGATTGTGTAATTGCTCCTGGTCTGGCTATTCTAAATGGGAACTGTGTGCAATCGAGTACAGTACTTTCTAGGCCTTCTTCACTTTGATCTCCATTAACGATTCCATCTATCTTCCCATTTAAATCGGAATAAACATGTTGAAACGTCGTAGGTGAAGGTCTACCACTGACATTAGCACTTGGCGCAGCAATCGGCATATCCGTATATTGGAGAATTGCACGGCCAATGGGATGACTTGGCATACGTACAGCGATGGATTGCAAACCACCTGTCACTTTGTCACAGAGATACCCAGGCTTTAAAGGTAAAATAAATGAAATCGGACCTGGCCAAAATTCATCCATCAAGCATTTTGCCTCACTTGGTAAGTGTGACACAAAATCATCAATTTGAGAGATGTCGTGAATATGTACAATTAGTGGATTGTCGGAAGGACGACCCTTGGCTTGATATATATTTGAAACGGCTTGTTGGTTTCGGGCATCTGCACCCAACCCATATACTGTTTCTGTCGGAATTGCAATTAAACCACCATCTTGATATATCTGCTTTATTTTGTCTAATTCCGGATAATCTAATGGCGCATTTTGATATTGACGCATATCCCATAAATTCGTTTTCATCAAGCTCACTCCTCCATCATTTTTATTCATATATAGGAAAAGAAGCTGAGACAAATCAAACTGTCTCAGCCTACAATATCATTTTTGGCAGTGGCTAACTGATTTGAAAACGCGCTTAAATTAAGCCATTTCAAACCTAGTCATCCTTACCGGTGGGACCCAGCAAAAAGAATTTCATCAAGAAATTCCATAATCAAAATAAGCTGGGGCGGGACTACGAATTCATTTTAATATCTATCCCGTTCCCTTTGAGTTTCACCATTTAAATGATACGATTCTATCATTTCCATTTATATCTTTGATAACTTTAACATCCAAATTAGGATATTTTTCTAAAATGATACTTCTTAATTTCTCACCTTGATTATAGCCAATTTCAAAGGTCACATAAGCATCATCATTGAGCACTTGAGGTAAGTCATTAAGGATTGATTCATAAATAGCATAACCTTTATTTTCTGCGAATAATGCTTTATGGGGCTCGTATTTAACAACTGTAGGTGCCATTGTATCCATCTCATCAACATCAATATATGGTGGATTGGAAATAATACCATCCAATTTAATATTATGTTGGATAAACGGTTTCAAGGCATTGCCTTTCAAGAAATGGATATCCACCTCATGATTATGCGCATTATCAGCAGCGATATCTATAGTTTCTTGAACGATATCTGTTGCATAAACAGTAAAGTCATTATTTAGCTTTTTTAATGTAACAGCCAATACACCACTACCCGTTCCAACATCAGCAATCGATGCGCTTGAGTTACAATGCTCAAGAAAATGCAACATTACTTCCTCGGTTTCAGGTCGTGGAATTAAACAATGTTCATTGACTTGAAATTGGTAGCCATAAAAAGATTGAAATCCAACAATATATTGGATTGGTTCTCCTAAAAGCATTCGTTCAGTCGCCAGCGAAAACTTAATTTCTTCTGCTTTTGACATATCATCATACATATGAATTAAATAATCCGTTCTTGACCACCCAAATAAATCAAGCATTAACCATTCCGCTCTTGATTGTTCGTACCCTTTTTCTACAGCTTGTTTGATAGCACTATCTAATTTTTCTTTAAAGTTCACCATTGTTAAGTTCTTTCAATTTCTCAGTTTGTTCAGATAAAGTTAAAGCATCAATAATTTCATCTAACTTACCTTCCATAATTTGGTCTAACTTTTGTAATGTTAAACCTATTCTATGGTCTGTCACACGACTTTGCGGATAGTTATATGTTCTAACACGTTCAGATCTATCACCAGTTCCTACTGCTGATTTACGTTGTGCCGCATATTTTTGTTGTTCTTCTTGTAATTTCATATCATATAGACGTGCTTTTAATACTTTCAGAGCTTTTTCACGGTTTTGAATTTGTGATTTTTCAGAAGATGTCGCAATCACACCCGTTGGTAAGTGTGTAATACGTACAGCTGAGTCAGTAGTATTGACGTGCTGACCACCTGCGCCACTTGAACGATATGTGTCTATTTTCAAATCTTCATTGCGAATTTCAATTTCAACATCTTCTACTTCAGGCAGTACAGCAACAGTTGCTGTTGACGTATGAATTCGGCCACCTGATTCTGTTTCTGGTACACGTTGAACTCGATGTGCGCCATTTTCAAATTTTAATTTACTGTATGCACCGTTCCCAGAAACTGAGAAACTAATTTCTTTGTAACCACCATGGTCACTTTCAGCCGCTTCAACTATTTCCGTTTTAAAGTTTTGAGATTCTGCATATTTACTATACATTCTTAGTAAATCTCCCGCAAAGATGGCTGCTTCATCTCCACCTGCAGCTGCTCTAATTTCAACGATAACGTCTTTTTCATCATTAGGGTCTTTTGGTATTAGTAAGAATTTAAGCTGTTCTTCTAAATCAGGAATCACACTTTTCAAGCTAGCGCTTTCCTCTTTTAACATTTCGATTTCTTCTTTATCATCTGTTTCGTTTAACATGTCATCAATTTCAGCTATTTCTTCTTTTTTACTTTTATAGTCTCTATATACATCAACTGTTTTTTGTAAATCAGCTTGTTCTTTTGAATATTTGCGTAACTTGTCTGGATCATTTACGATTTCAGGGTCACTTAACATCTCATTGAGTTGTTCATATCTTTCTTCAACGATATCTAATTGATCAAACACTACATTTCCTCCTCGTCACTTGTACTTGGTGCTACTATATGATGTGCTCGACATCTCGGTTCGTAACTTTCATTTGCGCCTACTAAAATGATAGGATCATCAACTTTAGCTGGTTGTCCATTGATTAAGCGTTGTGTTCTACTCGATGATGAGCCGCATACTGCGCAAACAGCTTGCAATTTAGTAACCTGTTCACTTACCGCCATAATTTGAGGCATCGGTTCAAATGGTTCTCCTCTAAAATCCATATCTAAGCCTGCTACCACAACTCGATGACCATTTTCTGCAAGCTTCTCAACTATATTTACAATTTCTTTATCAAAAAATTGAATTTCATCAATGCCAATGACATCAACTTGAGATAAATCATGCAACAATATATCTCTAGATGTCGAAATATTAATTGCTTCTAATTCATTTCCGTCATGAGAAACAACTTTTTCTTTGTGATAACGATCATCAATCGCTGGTTTAAACACTACTACTTTTTGTTTAGCGTATATACCTCTTCTTAATCTACGAATAAGTTCTTCTGACTTACCGCTAAACATACTTCCAGTAATGCATTCAATCCAACCGGAATGGTAAGTTTCATACATTATAAGTTCCACCTTTTACAAAAACATAATCGCTTAATTATATCATATTTCTATGTATTATAACTATCTCTTTAAAGACTACTTAAATTTAAAAAAACTGCCTACGCGATTCTATATAAAATAGACTAGGCAGACAGTTTAAACTTATAATTAGTTGTTGTTTGATTTGAGACCAAACTTTTTGTTGAAACGTTCCACACGACCATCCGCAGCAGCGAATTTTTGACGTCCTGTGTAGAATGGATGTGAATCTGAAGATACATCTAAACGAATAACTGGGTATTCATTGCCATCTTCCCATTCCATTGTTTCTGAAGATGTTTTAGTTGAACCACTTAAAAATTTAAAGTTTGTTGTTGTATCTAAAAAGATAACTTTGTGATAATCAGGATGGATTCCTTGTCTCATTATTTTCAGCTCCTTTGCCCTGAACCATCTGGAACAGAGTTATTTGTGAGTTTTTTACCCAATACTTGGTAATTATAATAGTTATTAGATTAAAACGCAACCCTCAAACAGATATTCATTAAATAATTGGTTTACCTGTTTTTGTACTTTCTTCTGCAGCCTTTTGTAATTGCTCGAAAAATTCTTTATTACTTTTAGAGCGTTTAAGTTTTCTAATGAACCTTTCAGTGAAATCTGTAGAATCCGTAAACATGTTTCTTAATTGCCATAATGAATCTAGTTCAGATTTACTAATTAATAATTCTTCTTTACGTGTAGAACTTCTTCCAATATCAATTGCTGGGAAAATTCGTCGTTCAGACAATTTACGATCAAGATGGAGTTCCATATTTCCTGTTCCTTTGAACTCTTCATAAATCATATCATCCATACGTGAACCAGTTTCTACTAATGCAGTAGCTAATATCGTTAAGCTCCCACCTGCTTCAATATTACGTGCAGCACCAAAAAATGCTTTAGGCTTGTGTAATGAAGCGGGATCAAGTCCACCTGATAGTGTTCGTCCACTTGGCGGTATAACAAGGTTATATGCTCTTGCCAATCGAGTAATTGAGTCCATTAAAATAATCACATCTTGACCAATCTCAACTAAACGTTTAGCACGTTCTAATAATAATTCAGCTACTTTTACGTGGTGTTGAGGTGGCTCATCAAAAGTTGAATGTACTACTTCAGCAGATTCTACAGAGCGTTCTATATCAGTGACTTCTTCTGGTCGTTCCCCTACTAATAAAACAAACAATTTCGCATCAGGTTTATTTTTGCAAATCGCATTAGCAATTTCTTTTAATAATGATGTTTTACCAGCTTTTGGTGGCGCAACGATAAGTCCACGTTGACCTAAACCAATCGGTGTAACTAAATCCATAATACGTGTTGAATAATTTTGGGGTTCTGTTTCTAAAACGATTCTTTCCTCAGGATAAAGAGGTGTTAAAGCTTGAAAGTGAGGGCGTTTTTTTACAACTTCAGCATTTTCGTCATTAACAAAGTCTACTTGTAATAAACCGTAATATTTTTCATTATCTTTGGGTTTACGCACTTTACCAGTTACTTTGTCACCACGTTTGATTTCGAAACGGCGAATTTGACTTGCAGATATATAAATGTCCTTTTCACCTTTTGAATAATTGACTGTTCTTAAAAATCCATAGCCATCAGGTTGGATATCATCCAAGACACCTTCCATGTAGTAGTTCCCATCTTTTTCCATTTGGGCTTCCATAATAGCTAATACTAATTCACTCTTGTTTAACTTACTATAATTTGTAAGTTTTAACGATTTGGCTTTCTGTGTTAATTCTTTCGTTGTGTAGTTTTTATACAATTCATGAAACGACTCATATTGCGGAGATGTACGTACTTTTTCAGGCATAAATTGCACCCATTTCTTATATATTTATAAAGACTTAAACTTGACTTGAAAAGAAATAATTCCTTATAGATTCACTTCGATAAATCACAAAATCTATTTTGGACATTTCATATATTACTTTTTAAAGTCTTGAATACTAGAATTAATATAGCAAATTTTCAATTTAAATACAAAACGATTTTATTAAATTTCCAAAAATAAAACAGCTCATGGAACTAAAAATATCCCATGAACTGTTATAAATGACAAATTAATTAATTTTTAAAATTAACTGAAATAGCCGGCAATTGATTTCACTTCTAAGAATTCTTCAATTCCGTAATCGCCCCACTCACGGCCGATACCAGATTGTTTGTAACCACCAAACGGTAAATCAGGTTGATTGCCAGCCTCATTGATTTCAATTCGTCCAGCTTCAATTGAGCGTGCTACTTTTTGAAGTGTTTCTTTATCTTTACCAATTACGTAACCTGCTAATCCATATTTTGTATCATTTGCAATTTTAATTGCTTCATCTAAGTCATTATAAGTGATAACAGAGGCAACTGGACCAAAGATTTCTTCTTGCGCAATGGTCATATCGTTATCAACATTAATGAAAATGGTTGGTCTTGCAAAGTAACCTTTATTTAACCCTTCTGGTTTACCAGGACCACCATAGAATAATTCGGCGCCTTCTTCAATCCCTTTATCAATATAGGATTGAACTGTATCAAATTGTTTTTTACTAATAATTGGACCGACTTGAGTGCCTTCTTCACGTGGATCGCCAACTTTAACTTTACTAAATTCTTCTTTTAATGCGGTTAAGAAATCTTCTTTTTTACTTTCTGGTATCAAAATACGTGTACCAGCAGTACAAACTTGACCTGTATTATTAACGACTTTGCCAGTTGTCGCTTTTGCAGCTTCCTTAACATCAACATCATCTAAAACGATATATGGTGATTTACCACCTAATTCAAGTGATACTTTCTTGAAATCTTTAGAAGCCTTTTCCATAATTTTAGAGCCTGTACGACCTGAACCAGTAAATGACATCATTCTGACTTTAGGATGCTCACTTAGAGGATTACCGACACCTTCACCATCACCGTTTACTAGATTGAATACACCTTTAGGCACGCCTACTTTATCAAAAATTTCAGCTAAAATAACGGCTGCAAATGGTGTTTCTTCAGAAGGTTTTAGAACTACAGGACTTCCTGCTGCAAATGCAGCGGCTAATTTCAATGACGTTTGATTAGTTGGGAAGTTCCATGGTGTCACTAATCCTGAAACACCTATCGCTTCTTTAGTTACTAATGCATCGCCACGTCTTTCATCAAATTCAAATGAATCTAGCGCTCTGCTAGCTTCTTGGAAATGATCTAATCCCATTTGATAATGCACATTTTCAGATAATGTGAGTGGTGCACCAAGTTCATCTGTAATAGCTTCTATAATGTCTTGTTTTCTATTTTTATATTCTTCTACAATTTTATCTAATAGTTCTTTTCTTTCTTTTACTGAGCTATGACGAAATTCTAAATATGCGTTATTTGCAGCTTCTACTGCTTTGTCAACGTCGTTAGCATTACCTTTAGCTACCTTACCAATGACTTCTTCTGTTGCTGGATTAATGACTTCAATTGTTTCATTACTATCGCTATCAACCCATTCGCCATTGATATATTGTTGCGTATAATTTCTCATCAATGCTTCACTCCTTAAGAATCGTTATATCATGTGTGTACCTTTTTTTATCGAGAATTAAACATACCATGTCAGTACAGCATAATAAAAGCGTT
Organism: Staphylococcus sp. GDY8P85P; assembly: GCF_017892405.1. Classification (NCBI taxonomy): domain Bacteria; kingdom Bacillati; phylum Bacillota; class Bacilli; order Caryophanales; family Staphylococcaceae; genus Staphylococcus; species Staphylococcus sp. GDY8P85P. Next base: position 30,787 of record NZ_JAESLA010000046.1, read on the forward strand.
TTGCACCTATAGTTAAAATGACTAACCTCAACTGTTAGATTCATTTAGTGTATAGTACAAAACGCTTAACTCTATTATTTAGATTTAACTTCTTCTTCAAGTGTAACGTGTTCACGAGCCCACGCTTCAATAGGTTTCAAAGCTTCAGCTAAAGCTTTACCTTTATCAGTCAATTCATAAATGATTGAAACTGGACTAGTTGAAACTACTTTCTTTTCTACTAATCCCCATTCACCTAAGTCAGTTAATTTAATACTTAATGCACGTGGTGTAATGGTCTTCAAATCCCTTTTCATATCGGAAAAGTGCGCAGTATAATCAGTGCATCGTGATAGATAATTAATGATTAAACCGTTCCAACTTCTACCAACAATTTTAAAGGTTTCTTCAAGATATGGACAGATTTCCAATGTCTTCACCTCTATTCAAAACATCTTTAGATTGTAGGTACTAAAAATCACTTATAAATACATTACATTGGTTTCAGTAATGGTTATAAGTCTACAACATATTAGCATCTAATATAATTATTATACCAGAAAAACAAGCCCTAATACAACGTCTAAAACTATCAATCATAGATCAATTGAAATCATCAAACGAAGGCATCTGAATCATTCACAGCTAAATATCAAATCAAAAAGACATTATATTAAGACTTAGACTTGTTTCTTAAATTTATCGTAGTGATTAACTTCTTCCGTCCAAATATCTGCGCCTAGCGTTTTCAAATGTGTAACGATATCAGTATAACCTCTATAAATATGTCTAACATTATAAATTGTAGTTATACCTTCAGCTAATAGACCAGCAATAATTAGGCATGCACCAGCACGTAAATCACTCGCATATACGTCAGCACCATTTAATGTTGAAGGTTTAATTGTCGCTGTTCCTGTTTGCATGTCTGCATCGATATTGGCACCCATATGCTTTAACTCATCGACATGTCTAAAACGCGCTGGATATATCGTTTCTGTAACAAACGAAGGACCATCTGCCATAAATAATAATGGCGTTATTGGCTGCTGTAAATCTGTTGCAAAACCAGGATATACTAAAGTTTTTATGTCTACATTTTTGTACATTGGTTTACGTTTAATGATAGCTTTTTCAGCATCTCCATCGATTTCAATATCTACGCCTAGTTCTTTTAACTTAACCGTTAAAGCTTCAACGTGTTTAGGAACGATATTATTAATCGTTATTTCTTCTCCAACTGCAGCTGCGATACACATATATGTACCCGCTTCAATACGGTCAGGAATAATTTGATATTCGGAACCATGCAAGTCTTTAACACCATTAATTTTTAGCGTACTTGTACCTGCACCTTTAATATTTGCACCAAGACTATTTAAGAAATTAGCTACATCTACAACTTCAGGTTCTTTGGCAGCATTCTCAATAACTGTCTGACCTTTCGCATGTACAGCAGCTAACATAATATTAATCGTTGCACCTACACTGACCATATCTAAGAAGATGTTAGCACCATGTAATTCTTTAGCTTCAATCTTCATTGACGTGTCATTGGATTCATCGATTTCTGCTCCTAATGCTTTGAAACCTTTAATATGTTGATCAATCGGACGTGGTCCTAATGGACAACCACCAGGTAAGCCGATAACGCATTTTTTAAAGCGACCCAACATCGCTCCCATCATATAGTAAGATGCTCGAAGAGATTCAACCTTATTGTTAGGCAGTGGTGCATTTTGAATTTCAGAAGTATCAACTTCTAGCGTTTTACCATTTAATTGAGCCTTAATGTTTAAATCTTCCAATAAACTAACTAGTGTTTCTACATCGGAAATTTGTGGTAAGCCATCTAATTTCACTTGGCCTTGAGCTAATAATGTTGCTGGGATGATAGCTACTGCGCTATTTTTGGCACCGCTTATCGTAACTTCTCCCTTTAGTGTTTGACCACCGCGAATTTTTATTACCTCTTGAGTCATAAGTTTATCTCCTTTGTTTCTCATTTATTTAAAATAATACATTAGTAGCATTATAAAATATACATTCTTTATTTGTAAAACATAAATTATTATGAATTATAGATAATTGCAATAGTTAAAATTATTGATTCAAACTTTATAAAACCATCTCAAGTATTATATATACAAATATTATAAATCATTTTTGAAAAATAATTAAATGTGATTACTTATATTATAAAAGAAAAAGAGTGAAACGATGAAACGTTTCACTCTTTTAAATAACATCTTCAATTATTTTAAAACTTATTTAGCGCGGTTAGATGTACCAAATTCTCTAATTTTACCTTTAACCGTTTCTTTAATTGCTTCACGAGCTGGTCCTAAGTATTTACGTGGATCATATACGTCTTGATCATTATTTAATACTTCTCTTACTGCTTTAGCTGAAGCAATTTGGTTTTCAGTGTTTACATTAATTTTAGCAGTACCGTAAGGAATTGCTTTTTGAATGTCTTTCGTTGGGATACCAGTACCACCATGTAGTACTAATGGTAAACCAGTTGATGCACCGATTTCTTCCATTTCTTTAAATCCTAATTTAGGTTCACCTTTGTAAGGTCCGTGAACTGAACCTAATGCTGGTGCTAACGTATCAATACCTGTTCTTTCAACTAATTCTTGACATTCTTTAGGGTCAGCATAGATGATGCCACCAACAACGTCATCTTCTTGTCCACCAACAGTTCCTAATTCAGCTTCTACTGATACACCATGTTGATGTGCATATTCTACTACTTTAGATGTGATTTCAATATTTTCTTCAAATGGGCTATGAGAAGCATCGATCATTACTGAAGTGAATCCAGCATCAATTGCTTCTTTACATTTTTCAAAACTTGAACCATGGTCTAAGTGGATAGCTACTGGTACAGTAATGTTTAAGTCATGAATTAAACCTTCAACCATTTTAACTACTGTATAGAAACCGCTCATGTAACGTGCAGCACCTTCTGAAACACCTAAGATAACTGGTGCATTCTCTTCTTGAGAAGCTTCTAAAATTGCTTGTGTAAATTCAAGGTTATTTAAGTTGTATTGACCAACTGCATAACCATTTTCTTTCGCGTCGATTAACATTTCTTTCATTGAAACTAATGGCATGAAAGTTCCTCCTTGTGTGCAACTGCACAATTTTTAAAATCATTATATCAGATATTATTTTGAATTGCATGTGAATGTATGCTCATTTTAAAATAATCTTATCTGACACGCATTACATCATTCAGATTACCTATCATAACCAGTTTTATTGCACTTACGTTTGCGTTTATTTACAATACAAAATGAAATGGAGGATTTACATGTCTAAAATATTACATACACAATTAACAGGTATATTCAATCGTTTAGAAGATCAAGCATTAGACATTCAAATGGCCGCTCAATGTCTAATACAAGCAATCGGTGGTGAGGGGTATGTATATATACGCGGTTATGGTGATTTAAAATTTTTCGAACCCTTTATTCTTGAAAGTGAAGAACATCTTCACTCTAGTAAACCATTATCAACATTAACAACGGTTGACGACATTGACTCTACAGACCGAGTGTTACTCTTTTCACCATTTTATACCGAAGAAGTCGCTCAAGATGTACAAACATTCGTCGATAAAGATATTGATGTTGTCTTGATTTGTAACCGCCCAAAAGATGTTGAAATACCAGAACAGTTTATTCATTTTATTAACCTCGCTACTCCACGACCTATCGTCTACACAGAAGATTATGATAAAGTGGTTCAACCACATACAATGGCATTTAATTATATTTACTATGAAATTTACACTCAAATGGTTGAAATGACACGAGATTTAGAATTGTAATAGTAATAACTTAATATTAAATAAAGAACAACCCTTATATGCTAATACAGCAATGTAAGGGTTGTTTTAATATATTATTTATTTTGATAGTTTTTTGCTGCTTCAACAAACGCTTTAAATATTGGTTGAGGTCTATTAGGTCTTGATAAGAATTCAGGATGGAATTGACAAGCAATGTAGAAATCATTCTCAGGAATTTCAACCATTTCAACTAAACGTCCATCCGGACTAGTTCCAGAGAATACCATACCATTCGCTTCTAATTGTTCTCTGAATTCGTTATTAAATTCATATCGATGACGGTGTCTCTCTTCAATGTTGATTGCATCATAAATTTGATGCGCTAATGTACCTTCTTTAATTTTGCATGGATATAATCCTAAGCGTAACGTACCACCTAAATCTTCAATATCTTTCTGTTCAGGTAGTAAATCAATGATTGGGTAAGGTGTGCTAGGATCAAGTTCAGCTGAATGTGCACCTTCTAAGCCAAGTACATTACGTGCAAATTCAACAGTTGCCAATTGCATACCCAAACAAATACCAAAGTATGGCACATTGTTTTCACGCGCATATTTAATGGCTGCAATTTTACCTTCACTTGCTCTAAAACCAAAACCACCTGGCACTAGAATACCATCTACATCTTTTAAGTAGTCTTCAACGTTATCGTCATTAACTTCTCCTGAATCGATCCATTTAACAACGACATCTTTTTTCAATGGATAGCCAGCATGCTTCAATGATTCCACTACTGATAAGTACGCATCTTGTAAGCTTACGTATTTACCAACTAAACCAATCGTAATTGTACCATCTAGCGAATTTACAGTGTCCAATAAATATTGCCATTCGTCTAACTGAGTATCGTATTTAGCATCTAAATCTAATCGTTTAATAACAATATCGTCCATATCTTGTGCGCTTAATTGTAATGGAATTTCATATAATGATGATGCATCTCTACATTCGATAACACTTTCTTTATTAATGTCACAGAATAACGCAATTTTATCTTTTAAATCTTGAGTCATTTCATATTCAGTACGTACTACAATTAAATCTGGTTGAATACCTAAACCACGTAATTCTTTTACACTGTGTTGCGTTGGTTTTGTTTTCATTTCACCGGCAGCTTTGATGTATGGAAGTAACGTACAATGTACATACATCACATTTTCACGACCTAAATCGCTTCTAATTTGTCTAATTGCTTCGATAAATGGTAACGATTCAATGTCACCAGTTGTACCACCAATTTCAGTGATAACTACATCAGCATTGGTGCTTTCCCCTGCAAGTAATAAACGTTCTTTAATTTCATTAGTAATGTGTGGAATAACTTGAACAGTTCCACCTAAATAATCACCACGACGTTCTTTTTTAAGTACATGAGAATAAACTTTCCCAGCAGTAACGTTTGAATATTTATTTAAATTAATATCGATAAAACGCTCATAATGTCCTAAATCTAAGTCAGTTTCAGCACCATCATCTGTAACAAATACTTCTCCATGTTGATATGGACTCATCGTTCCTGGATCAACGTTTAAATATGGATCGAATTTTTGAATTGTGACTTTTAAGCCTCTATCTTTTAATAATCTTCCTAGAGAAGCGGCTGTGATACCTTTTCCTAATGATGATACTACTCCGCCCGTTACAAAAATAAATTTTGTCATTTCCTGACCTCCTAATTTATAAAGGGATGCTTCCTTACCTATTTGTTCATTTTAAATAATCACTTTTGAAAAAATAAAAAAATCGCTCCCTCTCACATATCTGTAAGGGGAGCGTATATCATTTATACACGTGTCCTAATTAAAGGAGCCCGAATAAAATTCTATCATCTTTTAAGTAAAAGTCAATCAAAACTAGCATTTAGTTTTAAAATCTTCTTAGTCTTCGAATTCTTCCTCGTCTTCTTCGTCGAGTTCATCCTCTTCGTCATCTTCAATTACTAAATCTGATTCACTAATTTCATCTTCAACTTGTTCGTCTTCAGGATCATCTAATGTTTCTTGATCATCTGTTTGGGCTGGAATATCATCATCGTCATCCATTTCATCGTCACCCAATAACTTAAGATTCTTATCTTCTTCATCTTCATCATCAAGAATATCGAATTTTTGAATCGTTGGAGCAATTTTTTCTTCGATATCATCTACAGAATACCAATCACGTAATCCCCATTGATTTTCGCCAACGTTTAAGAAACGTCCGTCAGTATTTAAATCTGTATAGAATTGAACTACACGATTTTCAATTTCTTCAAATTCATAGTCACCTAATTTTTTGAATTCATCAATGATATCGTACAAATTCATTGTTGCACCTTTATCATTTAATAACGTATAAGCCATATCAATAAATGACTTTTCATCAACCATTTCTTTAGTATAATCTTGGATTTTCATTATAGCTAATCTTCCTTTCGAAGAATTTTTAATTATATCGTTGGATTTCATTAATTAATAGTAACAAAAATAAATTATAAATGACAATACACGATTTCGCAATTACGATTCACTTAGTAATTGATATATTTCTCGAAAATAACTAAATCATCTGATTGATCAATCTCGACAAAACCACTATTCATACACAATGGTTTTAATTCATTATTTTCACCAAATAATGTAATAACAATCGTTTTAGCTTGTTTAAAATGCTTACGTACATATGTTGGAATTTGTCTTAATGCACTTTCTGCAATGCCTTCTTTACGTTGATCTTTATAAACTTCAATGGCAACAATATTAATTCGATTATTCATTTGTTCAAGTGCAATAAAGCCAACTTTTTGGTTATCTTTAAGTAAATCAACGATATTATATGTCGCAATACTTGACGTTTCGTTTTCAATTAATCGCAATGAAGAAACATGTTTAGAATCTAAATCTAAGTAGTATAAACGTTCTTTACCAATTGGCCCCTCTTCTTTCGTGGCCGTATGCATGAAACCAGCACGTTCATATACATTCCATGCCCCCTTATTCTCTGCATCAACAACTAGATACAAATGATTAAAATCAGGAAACAACATCTGTACATATTGAGGTAAGTACATCATCATTTTCGTTCCATAACCATTTCCTTGAAATTGCTCATTGATTGATAATGATCTTACGTAAACGACATTCTCTGGCGTATCGTATCCTTCATGTTGATAATATTGATGTAATACAAAGAAACCAACAACATCTCCATCTTCATTAATAGCAATGTTAGCCACTCTATTCTCATCTGTAAGTGCATCGTCTAATACTGTTTTCGGTAAAGATGAATATATTTGTTGTCGCTCGCTTAATTCAAAGTTAACTACATCTTGTCTATATTTTTCTTCAAACTCTTGAATTGTTATATTTTCAAATTGTTTCTTTATAGTCATAACCACTAACCCCTATGCCTCTAATAATTTATCAACTTATATTATAATTGTTTTTTTACACTTATCAAAATAAAATCCACTTAAGTTAGATACAATTATTTTAAATTTTCACCTTTTTAAAATTAATCTATTGAAATTCAGCAAATTTGCTTTACTATAAATATGACATATAAAATCACGAGGTGAACTAGAATGAAAGTCGGTATCGATGCCGGTGGTACGTTAATTAAAATCGTCCAAGAATCACAACAAGGACGTTCATATGAAACCGAACTTACTACAAATATATCGGAAGTCATTGCATGGTTGAATGCAAATACGTTCGAATCCATCAGTCTTACGGGTGGTAATGCAGGTGTAATCGCTGAAAATTTAAATACAGAAGCTAAAATATTTGTTGAATTTGATGCATCATCTAAAGGTTTAGGTATGCTACTAAAAGAACAAGGTCACCATATTAACGAATATATTTTCGCTAATGTCGGTACAGGCACGTCATTACACTTTTTTGATGGTCAACAACAGCACCGTGTTGGCGGTGTAGGTACTGGCGGTGGCATGATTCAAGGACTGGGTTATTTATTGTCTCAAATTACAGATTACGAAGCACTGACTAATTTAGCACAATCTGGTGATAGAGATACGATAGACCTTAAGGTTAAACATATATATAAAGATACTGAACCTCCCATTCCTGGTGAATTAACAGCAGCTAATTTCGGAAATGTCTTACATAATCTAGACGTAGATTTTTCACCAGCCAACAAATTAGCATCAGTCGTTGGTATTGTTGGAGAAGTTATAACGACTATGGCAATCACTGTTGCTCGTGAAAATAAAACTGAAAATGTTGTATATATCGGGTCTTCTTTTAACAACAATCCTCTTTTGCGCGAGGTGATTGAAGATTATACGGTACTACGTGGTTTCAAACCATTTTATATTGAAAACGGCGCCTTTTCAGGTGCACTTGGCGCTATCTATTTAAGTTAATAGTATTGTAGTTATTTTCTAAAAAACATACTAAGATTAG